>JAEZZE010000032.1 GCA_023418755.1 Bacillota bacterium
TGAAGGAAGAAGAACATCGGAAAGCCGGATGAGGGAAAACCTCACGTCCGGTTTGATGAAGGGGGAGCTGGAAAAGTAAATGGAGGGCTTTCGCCCTCCAAAGAAATTTCAGTTCTCTACTCTACCGGAAATGCATAAAATTTTTAATCCATTACGGATTCGTCTCCGACAATACACATGCCCCATCCTAAGGAACGATGGCGTTTTGCTTGCGATACAATTTACATTCCCCTAACGCAATCGCGAATGTTCGTTTGCAATTCGATGCTACAATCGGGTTCAAGAACATTGCTGCGCTTAGGCGCGATTGATATAGAGGAGGCTCGGAGCATGAAAATAGCGGTCGCAGGAGCGGGGGTAACCGGGCTGACGATAGGCGCGGGATTCGCGGAGCTCGGACATACGGTGCGCTGCGTGGACGGGGATTCGGGTAAAATAACGCAGCTGTCGCGGGGAATCGTCCCTTATCGCGAGCCGGGCTTGGAATCGCTCGTGTTGCGGAACGTCGCCGCGGGGCGCCTCGGCTTCGGGAACGATCCGTCGGGAGTCATGAACGAAGCGGAATTGCTGTTCATCGCCGTGGCTACGCCCGCGGACGAACGGGGAGACATGTCGCTCGCCGCGCTGTGGAAGACGATCGAGCGCATCGAAGCCTGGCCGGAAGACGGCCGCAAGAGGCTGATCGCCATCGCCAGCACCGTGCCGGTCGGCACCGCGGAAAGGGCGGAGTCGCGCCTGCGTGGCCGGCTGCCGGCAAGCCGCGAAGTGGAGGTGGCGTCCATCCCGGAATTCATGCGGGAGGGAAGAGCCGTTCGCGACTTCTTCGAGCCGGCGCGGATCGTGATCGGAACGGCCACCGCCGAGGCCGCGGATAAGCTGACGCAATTGCACCGCAGGCTTCCGGGCCCGATTCTGGAGACCGATCGCAGAAGCGCGGAGCTGGCCAAGCTGGCCGCCAACGCGTGCCTTGCGGTCAAAATCTCGTTCGCGAACGAGATGGCCGCTTTTGCGGAGCAGGTCGGCGCGGACTATCCTTCCGTGGCGCAATCGCTCGGGCTGGACCCGCGGATCGGGCCGTATTTTCTGGAAGCGGGACTCGGCTTCGGGGGCTCCAGCATGCCGCGGGATACGCACGCGCTCGTCCGCATGGCCGACGACGCGGGAGCTCCGCAGACTCTGGTGGAGGCCGCGGTTCGCGCGAACGCGATGCTGCCGCTGCGCATGGTCCGCAAGCTGGAAGCCGCGCTGTCCGATCCGGGCCGCCGCAAAGTGGCGCTGCTCGGCCTGTCCTGCAAGCCGGGGACGGACGACATGCGGGACGCTCCGTCGCTTCGCCTCGTCGCGGAACTGAACCGCCGTCATCCCGGCATTTCGTTAACCGCTTACGATCCCGAAGCCGGAGCGGCGGCCCGCGGTTTGCTGCCTGCTTCTGTGGCGATCTGCGAGTCGGCCGAGGAGGCTTTGCTCGGGGCGGACGCCGCGATCGTCGTGACGGGGTGGAGCGAGTTCCGGCAGCTTCAGGCGCAAGACTTTAAAAAATGGATGAGCCGGCCTATAATTATGGATGGAAGAAACGTGCTGGACGCCGCGGGCTTGAACGCGCAGGGAGTTGTCTGCATCGGGGTCGGGCGGCTGCCGTCCATTCCCGGGCCGTCCTCTCGCTAGGCGGGCGAGCTCGCATTGTAATCGTAGAGAGGATGCCTGCAAGATGAGAATTCGCAAGGCGATTATCCCGGCGGCGGGACTGGGAACGCGCTTCCTTCCGGCGACGAAGGCGATGCCGAAGGAAATGCTGCCCATCATCGACAAACCCGGAATCCAATATATCGTGGAGGAAGCGGTCGCGGCCGGCATCGAAGATATTCTGATCGTGACGGGCAAGGGCAAACGCGCCATCGAGGATCATTTCGACAGCTCTTACGAGCTGGAGCAGAACCTGCTGAGCAAAGGCAAGCTGGATTTGCTGTCGGAGGTTCAGAAGCCGTCCGAACTGATCGATATTCACTATATTCGCCAGAAGGAGCCGAGAGGGCTCGGGCACGCCATCTGGTGCGCTCGCAAGTTCATCGGGGACGAGCCCTTCGCCGTGCTGCTCGGCGACGACATCGTCCAGTCGGAGGTGCCGTGCCTGAAGCAGATGATCGACGTGTACGATCGGGTTCAAGGCTCGGTGCTCGCCGTGAAGAAGGTGCCGGACGACGAAGTTTCCCGTTACGGCATCGTCGATCCGGACCCGTCCGGCGGCGACGGGGAACGGGTCATGAAGGTTCGCGGCGTCGTGGAGAAACCGGCGCCCGAGAATACTCCGTCCAATGTGGCGATTATCGGCCGTTATATTTTGACGCCGGCGATTTTCGATATTTTGGAGACGCAGGACGTCGGGGCCGGTGGAGAAATCCAGCTGACCGACGCGATCTATCGGCTCATGCGCGACGAATCCGTCTATGCGTACAAGTTCCAGGGAACGAGGTACGACACGGGAGAGAAGCTCGGCTACCTGAAGACGATCATCGACTTCGCGCTCGAGCGTCCGGACTTGAAGGAAGAGATCAGGGCTTATCTCGAGGAGAAACTAGAGCGCTGACCTTAGGAGAACGGGGATTCCCCCGGTGTGCTTAGCTTAAGCGCTGCAGAAGGCGTCAAACGACATTCTATATGATTTATCCGCGAAAAAAGCCGGCGGGGACCCGCCGGCTAGTTTTATTGCACGAACGGCCCGAAATTCATCGGCGAGATACGCGGCCCGCGCCCGTTTATTAACGCGTCGCGATTTCATTGATCCGCCGACTGCCGCTGCGCTCGAATGTCGGCCGCCCGGGCGCGAATTTGCGTAGGGGTGGCGTTGCGGATTTTCTTGAAAACGCGCCCGAAGTAAGTCATGTTGGAAAACCCGACCTGCGAGGCGATTTCCGTGACCGGGCTGGCGGTTTCGAGCAGAAGCCGCTCGGCCTCCCGCACCCTCAGCAGATGCACATACTCGATCAGCGTTTTGCCGGTTACCCGCTTGAACATGCGGCAGAAGTAGTTCGGGCTCAGGCTGACCGTCCGCGCCGCTTGCTCCACCGTGATCGTCTCCCGGTAGCGGCTGCGCAAGTCGTGGAGCAGACCGGAGAAGTCGAAGGCTTGCAGAGGCGCGGCAGGGCGTTGCAGGGCGGCCGACTGCCGGGCGTGGCGGAAGTAGTGGCCGAAGACGCGGAGCAGCTCGGCTTTAACGATCAACTCGTAGCCGGGCCGCTTCTGTTCGAATTCAAGTACGAGCCGGTCGAAGGCCGCTTCGATCTCTTCCATCTGCGGATCGTTCGCGCGAATGAAGCCGGGCCACTTTTGACGCTGGATCAAATAAGGCTGGAAGTAGTTGTTTTCCGTAATGTCTAGCCCGCTCTCGCGCACGAGCGCTTCGTTGAAGACGATGCAGACCAGCTTAGCGCCCGGCGACAGCGCGGTGGCCGCATGCAGCTGCCTGGAGTTGACGAAGGCCGCCTCGCCCTGCCCGAGCGCCTGATAGTCGGCGTCGATCTGGATGCGGGCTTGTCCCTCTTTGACGAAAATCCATTCGATATGATCATGCCAATGAAGCGGCACGTTACGGACAAAGAAAATATTGATCGGGAAAGTGCGGTCGGGAAGCCAGGTATTCTCTTTTTGGGGACTGCCCGTCATTTTCCGAAGCCTCCTTCTTCCTCGTCTCCGCCGGATTCGCACGATATTCTCGTAAAAGCGGATCGGAGGCGCCGTAACGGCGACAATTTGATTATAAATGGCGTAAGATCGTGCGAATAGAGGGCAATTTCGTTTCTGGCGGCGTCTGCGGAATTGCGCTACGATAGGGGCAGCGGCTGAATTCGGCGGCACGACGGCCCTGGGGAAGGCCACTTCCTCCGAAGCCGTCGTGATTTTGACGGGATCATCGAAACGGGGGAGAGCTGAAGGATGGCCAAACAGCACAAAATCATCGTTGCCGGCTGCGGCGGCATGTCGCAGGCGTGGATCGCGGACGCGGTCGCGCGGGAGAACGCCGAAATCGTGGCGCTGGTGGATCTGTTCGAAAACACGGCCAAGGCGGCGGCCGAACGCCACGGGCTAAACGTGCCGATCTTCGCCGACCTGGGCGCCGCGCTGGCGGCGACCGGTGCGAATCTGGTATTCGACGTGACGATTCCGGCCAGCCATAAGCAGATCGTGACGACCGCTATGCGGGCGGGGGTTCACGTGCTGGGCGAGAAGCCGATGGCGGAATCGCTGGCGGACGCCGAGGAGATCGTGCGCGTAAGCGAGGAAACCGGCAGACGGTACGCGGTCATGCAGAACCGCCGCTATATGAAGCCGATCCGGGCTTATCGCGATCTGGTGCAATCGGGGCGGCTCGGGGACATCGGATCGATTCACGCCGATTTTTTCCTCGGGCCGCATTTCGGCGGCTTTCGGGACGCGATGGACAGTCCGCTCATCGTCGACATGGCGATCCATACGTTCGACCAGGCCCGGTTCATCACCGGAGCCGATCCGGTGTCGGTCTACTGCCACGAATACAATCCGCCCGGCTCCTGGTACAAGGGGAACGCTTCGGCCGTCTGCATTTTCGAGATGGATAACGGCATCGTGTTCAGCTACAACGGTTCCTGGTGCGCGGAAGGGCTGAACACCTCGTGGGAGGCCGATTGGCGGGTGACCGGGAGCAAGGGAAGCGCCGTCTGGGACGGAACGAATCTTCCTGTCGGCGAGGCGATCGACGATGCGGAAGCCGGGGGTTTTATGGACGCGTTCAAGCGGTTGGACGTACCGGCCACCTACGAAGGGCGCAGCGGGCATGACGGCTGCCTGGACGAAATGTTCGCCAGCCTCGAGGAGGATCGTCCCGCGGAGACGGACTGCCGCGACAATATCAAGAGCATGAAGATGGTGTTCGGAGCGGTGGAGAGCGCAAGGACGGGGAAGAAAGTCGTGCTGTAAAGGCATGCGAAGCAGCGCGCCGCAAATCGACTCCCGCATGATTTGCCTCATAATTGAGGAGCGGAATTAGTAAAGCTGCATGCAAGCGGAAAGTTTCGCAAGGGCGTCATGCAATTAGGATTGCCGGATCGCGTTAGGCGATCTCTCCAGGTCAGCCCGCGGGCTGACCTTTTTCTATGAAAGGAATGGAGCAGGCGAACGTTTGTTTTCCCGTTTCCTCTTGGAAGTGCGGGGGAATTCCTGTAGACTATTAACTAGTGGAATCGTCCGGCGCAAGCGAAGGGCCGACTGACCACGGACTTTATTTTACAGATTACCGGAGGCTTTATGCGCCCCTCATTTTATAGCGGTTGGAAGCATGTATTTAAGCTCGATCCCGACAGGGAGATCGGCGACGAAGCGCTGGAAGCGGTATGCGGCTCGGGCACGGACGCGATTCTCGTCGGCGGCTCGAGCGGGGTGACTTTCGACAATACGGTTGAGCTGATGTCCCGCATACGCAGGTACGAGGTGCCTTGCGCGTTCGAGCTGTCCGATCCGGCGTGCGGAGTGCCGGGGTTCGACGGCTATTTTATTCCGAGCGTGCTTAATGCGAAGAGCTCCGAGTGGCTGATCGGGCATCACGCGTCGGCGATCAAGGATTTCGGGCATTTGATGCCTTGGGAATCGATCGTGGGCGAAGCGTATTTGGTGCTTAACCCGGATTCGACCGTAGCCAGGCTGACGGAAGCGGACGCCCGCATCGGGGCCGCCGAAGCCGTCGCCTACGCCCAGGTCGCGGACAGGCTGTGGAACGTGCCGGTGCTATACGTGGAGTATAGCGGAACGTTCGGCGACATGGAGCTGCTAGGCCGCATCCGCGCGGAGCTCAAGCAGGCTCATCTATTCTACGGCGGGGGCATCGACGGTCCGGAGAAAGCGGCGCAGGCGGCGCTATGGGCGGATACGGTCGTCGTAGGCAACGTCATTTACGATCATTTGGCTGCCGCGTTGACGACGGTTCATGCGGTTAATCAAGCGGCAAAGGAGCGGAATTATGTTCTTTGAAAGAGATAACGCGAGTTCGATCGACATCGACGATTCTATCAATAGATTAAATCCGAGGCAGAAGGAAGCGGCGGTCGCGACCGAAGGCCCGCTGCTCGTCATGGCCGGAGCGGGAAGCGGCAAGACGCGCGTGCTGACGCACCGCATCGCCTACATTATCTCCAAACGTCTGGCGGCCCCGTGGAGCATCCTCGCCATTACGTTTACGAATAAAGCGGCGCGCGAGATGCAGGAGCGGGTGTCCAAGCTCGTCGGCCCGTCCGGCCGGGACATCTGGGTCAGCACGTTCCACTCGATGTGCGTGCGGATTCTCCGCAAGGACATCGACAAGATCGGTTTCGGCTCCAACTTCAGCATTCTCGACTCCGGCGATCAGCTGTCGGTCATCCGCAACATCATGAAGGACAACAACCTCGACGTGAAAAGGTTCGAGCCGAAAGCCGTTCAAGCCGCCATCGGAGCGGCGAAGAACGAGCTGGTCTCCCCGGAGCAATACGATCAGCGGCAAGGCGACTACTTCGAATCCATCGTCGCCAAGGTCTATACGCAGTACCAGAAGCGGCTGAAGGCGAACAACTCGCTCGACTTCGACGATCTGCTGCTGCTGACGATTCAACTGTTCAAGGACGCTCCGGAAGTGCTGGACTTTTACCAAAACAAATTCAAATACATCCACGTCGACGAATACCAGGATACGAACAAGGCGCAATACACCCTCTGCAAAATGATGGCCGACAAGCACCACAACATCTGCGTCGTCGGCGACAGCGACCAGTCGATCTATCGCTGGCGGGGCGCGGACATCACGAATATCCTCAATTTCGAGAAGGATTACCCCGAGGCGCGCAGCATTTTGCTGGAGCAGAACTACCGTTCGACCTCGAATATTTTGGACGCGGCCAACTCGGTCATCAAGAACAATATCGGCCGTAAAGCGAAAAATCTATGGACGGACCAGGACGGCGGGGACAAAATCACGGTGTACCAAGGCGATTCGGAGCACGAGGAAGGCTACTTCGTCGCCGGGGAGATCCGCAAGAACCGTCAGAGCGGCCGCCGCTACGGCGATCATGCGATCCTGTACCGGACGAACGCGCAGTCCCGGGTCGTGGAGGAAATTCTGATCAAATCGGAGATTCCGTACCAGATCGTCGGCGGCATCAAGTTCTACGACCGCAAAGAAATCAAGGACATTCTGTCCTACCTGCGGCTAATCTCCAATCCGGACGACGACAACAGCCTGCTGCGGGTCGTCAACGTCCCCAAGAGGGGGCTTGGCGATACGACGATGGCGAAGGTTCAGGAGGAAGCGACGCGCAAGGGCATCTCGATTCTTCGGCTGCTGAACGAAGGGGACGGCCTGCTCGGAGACGGCTTGTACCACCTCGACATTCAAGGCCGGGCCAAGACCGCGCTTGGCGGCTTCCGCGATCTGATTCGCAGCTTAAGCGCGATGACCGACTACCTATCGGTCACGGAGCTGACCGAGAAGCTGCTGGAGATGTCGGAGTACCGGCTGGAGCTGCAGCGCGAGAATACGCTCGAATCGAAGGCCCGGCTGGAAAACATCGAAGAGTTTCTGTCCGTTACGCAGGAGTTCGAGAAACGCAACGACGACAAGTCGCTGCTCAGCTTCCTGACGGAGCTGGCGCTCGTCGCGGATATCGATTCGATGGACGACGACGCGGAGGATGGCGGAGACGCCGTCGTGCTTATGACGATGCACAGCGCCAAAGGGCTGGAGTTTCCTGTCGTCTTCATCGTCGGCATGGAGGAGGGCGTCTTCCCGGGAAGCCGTTCCCTGATGGACAACGAGGAGATGGAAGAAGAGCGGAGGCTCGCCTACGTAGGCATTACGCGGGCGGAGAAGAAGCTGTACCTCACCTGCGCGCGGATGAGGCTGCTCTACGGGCGCACGAGCGCTAACGCGCCGTCCCGGTTTCTCGGAGAAATTCCGAACGAGCTGAAGGAGGCGGTCGCCCCGGCGGGAGGCGCGCGTCCGGGCTCGTACGGAGGGTATGGCTCGCGGTTAGGCGGGGGAGGTTCGTCCTACGGAGGTTCGGGCTACAGCGGCGGCGGCTACGGTTCTCAGCGCGGCTCGTCCTACGGAGGTTCCGGTACGCCGTCGGGAAGCGGAGGCGGGTATGCGCCTTCCGGCTTCGGGGCGCGACCTACCGTCTCTCCGATGAACGGCTCGCCGGGCGGCGCGTCGTCGGTCGTCCGGCCGCAGACGCCTTCCGCGGCCAAGCCGGTCGGAGACGGCATGGCGATCGCCGCCGGCGACAAGGTGCAGCACGCCAAGTGGGGCGTCGGAACCGTCGTCTCGGTGAAGGGATCGGGCAACGACGCCGAGCTGCAGATCGCGTTTCCGGCGCCGGTCGGCGTCAAGCGGCTGCTCGCGGCGTTCGCCCCCGTGACCAAAATCTAAGCCAACGCCCGGCAGAGGCGCTCCGCGGAGCCCGCCGCCGGGCATTTTATGCTTCCCGGCCGCGGGATTCGGTCGGCGCCAAGTCGCTTCGTTTTTTTCGTTCAAGTTGAAGCGGATACGCGCCGCATCTTCCGTTAATCCGGGTATCATTTGGCGGCTTTACGAGATACAATAGACTTAGGAAACAAGCCCGAGATTACTTTTTTGAGCATGAATTATAATCAGGAGAGGACAACGTACATGGCGCAAATAGATTCGCTGGAACGGATGCGGAAGCTCGTCGACGAGCTGAACGCGCATGGCCATCGTTACTATACGGAGGATAGTCCGACTATCAGCGACAAGGAATACGATGCCCTATACGATGAGTTGATCGCGCTCGAATCGGCGAGCGGAACGGCGCTGCCGGATTCTCCGACGCGCAGAGTCGGCGGCGACATCCTGAAAGGCTTCGAGCCGCACCGGCATCTCTCCCGGCTATGGAGCCTGGACAAGGCCCAGAACGTCGAAGCCTTGACCGCATGGGCGGCGCGCGCGAACAAGCTGGTCGCCGACTACAATTCCAAAAATCCGGAGCGGCCGCTGCCCGATCCCGAGTACGTCGTCGAACTGAAATTCGACGGACTGTCCCTTAACTTGACCTATAGCGGCGGCGAACTGACGCAGGGGGCGACGAGAGGAAACGGGGAAGTCGGCGAAGGCATTCTGGCCCAGGTTCGCACGATACGCACCGTGCCTCTGACGATCGGCTACGACGGCGGAACGATCGAGGTTCAGGGAGAGGGCTTCATGAGGCTTTCCGTGCTGGAGAAGTACAACGAGACGGCCGCGGAGCCGCTGAAGAACGCGCGCAACGGCGCGGCCGGGGCGCTGCGCAACCTCGATCCGAAGGTGACGGCTTCGCGCAAGCTGGACGCGTTTTTCTACAATATCGGCTATTCGGACGGAATCTCGTTCGCCAACCACCGCGAGATGATGGCGTTCCTGCGGGACAACAAGTTCCCGGTGAACCCCTATATCGCTTATTTCTCGAATGTCGAAGAGCTCGTCAAGGAACTGGAAACGATCGTGGCGCGTCGAGGCGAGCTCGACTATCTGATCGACGGAGCGGTCGTCAAGCTGACGGACATGAGGACCCGCGAGGCGCTCGGCTATACGGACAAGTTCCCGCGCTGGGCCGTCGCCTTCAAATTCGAGGCGGAAGAGACGACGACGGTGCTCGAGTCCGTGTCCTGGGAGCTGGGACGGACGGGCAAGGTAACGCCGCTCGCTCGCGTCGAGCCCGTCGAATTGGCCGGAGTAACCGTGCAGAACTGCACGCTTAACAACGTGGGCGACATCGAACGGAAAAATCTGCAGCATGCGCTCGGAACGCGCGTCTTCATCCGCCGCTCCAACGACGTCATCCCGGAAATACTCGGCAAAGCGGACGACGAAGAAGGCCGGACGATCGTCGTGCCGGATCTATGTCCCGGCTGCGGTTCCCCGCTGGAGATGCGCGGCGCCCACCTGTTCTGTAACAATCGGCTGGGCTGCAAGCCGCAGATTATCGGGCGGATCACCCATTTCGCTTCGCGGGATTGCATGGATATCGAGACGTTCAGCGGCAAGACCGCGGAGCAGCTGTACGATGAGGTGGGCGTTCGCGAACCGGCGGATTTGTACAGTCTGAATCTGGAGCAGCTCGTCGGCTTGCAGCGGTTCGGGCAGAAGAAGGCGTCCAATCTGATCGAAGCGCTGGAGAAGTCGAAATCCCGCGGACTCGCGTCGTTCTTGAACGCGTTGGGCATTCCGAACACGGGCAAGGCGACGACGAAAATGCTCGCCGACCACTTCGGGGATCTGGATCGCCTGATGGCGGCCGAGGTAGAAGAGCTGATCGGCTTGCCGGACGTCGGCGGGATCGTCGCGGAGAGCATCTATCAATATTTCCGCGATCCCCTTAACCAGGCGAGCATCGCCCGGATGCGGGAGCTCGGAGTCAAGGCCGAAGCCGCCGCCCCGGCAGCGGCGAGCGCGGACGAGAGCCATCCGCTGTTCGGCAAGACGGTCGTGCTGACCGGGACGCTGACGCTGATGACGCGCGACGAAGCCGCGAAGAAGCTGGAGGCGCTCGGCGCGAAGGTGTCGGGCAGCGTGTCCAAGAAGACCGACCTCGTCATCGCGGGCGAGAGCGCCGGCAGCAAGCTGACCAAGGCGCGCGATCTCGGCGTCCCCGTACTGGAGGACGAAGAGGAGCTATTGCGTCTGCTCGGCGGCGCGAACTGAATCGAGGAGCGTTCTCGCGGTCATCCGGGATGACTTGCGGGACGCTCCTTTTCGTATTTCCGCTGCGGGACGCCGCCTATATTCGCGAATAATTATATTTTCATGCGACGGAGCACCCCGAGATTTCGGATGACCTGTTTAGAGGGTTTTGGAATGGAAGGTTTTTGAAACTTTACCGTCCGCAAAGCGTCTAACTATCAACGAATAGAAAAGGGGATTGTTTCATGCAAGGTTGGTCATTCGGCTTCAAAAGCGCGGCGATAGCGACGGTTCTGGCGGCATTCCTATGCGCTTGCGCGGATGACGGCGCGGAGGAGAAGGCAAAGCCGTCGCCTTCCTTGACGGCTTCGCCGGCGGTATCGCCCGTGGCGGTGCCCGAAGCGTCTCCGCCGGTCGTCTCCCTTTTTAACGCGGACGCGGCGAAAAGCACCTTGACGGCGAAGCTGACGCAGGACGAAGCGACGGAGCTTCTGGGAGCGGATTTTACCTCCGAAGCCTCTTCGTTCTATTTGAACGAGGACTGGGTGCCGACCCGGGTTTGGACTTACCTGGACAAGGCGTCGTCCGCCCGCTTGCAGCTTTATTGGTCGGAGGAAGGAATGCTGCTGTATGCCGTTTTGTACGACCGGGACCCTCAGGGGAACGAAAGAAGCTATGTCCCGTCCATCGGCGCTCTGACGGCTTCATCTTCCGACGATAACCCGCTGGCGGCCGAGAACGGAATCCGGATCGGGCAGACGTCCTCAGTGAAGACGGGGACCGCCGGATACGACATGATCGGCTCGCGCGAGCCGCGCCTTTCTTATTTCGCCGTGCCCGAAAGGCCGTTGATGATTCGAAGTCTCACGGATACGTTGGCCGAGATCGACGATGACGGAATTCGGTCGTGGGTTCCGATCTGGTATTTGACGAACGAGGCCGAGAACCTGGAGGAGATCGCTCCTTTCAAAGCGAGCGTAACGCCGGGCACCCCGCTTTATTGGTACCCGAACGCCGGAAGGGAGGCCGTTACCGTAACCGAAGACGAGACGGCGTATGCGCTCCGCGCCTTTGGAGAATGGTACGGGGTGGCGCTGCCCGATTCGGCAAGTCGCCAGGGATACGGGCTGTTATGGGTGCATAAAGACCGGATCAAAGCTTCCGAAACGGATTGGAAGCCCGTATACGAGGATCCGGGCGCCACTCCGGAAGCGATAGCCGCCATCGATCGTGCCGAGCTTCGGATCGGAGGCCTCTCTGGCGCGTCCGCCGAAAAAATATTCGGGCGTCCCCAGAGCGTCGAAGCATCCGCCAACATCGAACGGCCCGGCAAGCTGAAGACGCTGCCGGTATGGCGATACGAAAATGCCGACACCCAATTGACCTTGACCTGGTCGGACGCGGACCGGCTGCTGAATTATCGGTTCCGCGACGGGAGCGGGAAGTACGACATCGGCAACGAGGACCCGTATACGACGGAGCAACCGATCATCATGAAGACGACCGATGCCGTTCGGTCCCCGCTCGCGAGAACGGCGTCCGTCGATTACGATTGGCGGATAGAGACGGAGCTGCCCTTCAATTTCTTGATCGGGGAGGCGGGGCGAACGCTGCTGATCGCCGGCGAAGACGGAGGGATCAGCGGGTTTCACGAGGCTTCTCATCTCTATGGAGTGGATAAAACGAACGGACGAAAGCTGTGGAAGTACGATTTCGGATATGGCCTGCATTTGTTTGCTTTATCCCCGGAGCGGCAGACGATCGTCTTCTACCGCCCTTTGGATAACAGCAACGGAAAATCGTCGTATCGATTGCTGGCTATGAATACGAGGGACGGCAAGACGCGTTGGGAACGGACGGTCGAGATCGATGATGAGACGTGGGAACAGACCTACGAGGCTTCGGATTCCGTAGCCGTTCTCGCGGTCGTGGTTGGAGACGAGGAGAAACGAACGACGCGTTTGGAGGCCAGGGATATCCGGTCCGGCAAAGTCGTCTGGTCGACCCGTTTGGAGGGAGTCGGGAGGCTGTTGCCCAATCCAGACCAATCGCCGGTCGTCATCGTGCAAACCGAGGGCCCTGCCCCGACGGACACAAAGCTGATGGCGTTCGACGCCCGAAGCGGCAAGGCGAAATGGGAGCTTAAGGGTAGATCGTCGGATCTGACGAGCGACGGAATTCTCGCGACGGGCGGCCCTTCGGACAGCCGCAAGCCGGCCGGCTTCTGGTCGAGAGACGAAGAGAAGAAGCTTATTCTCGGCGATCGGTTAACCGGAGCGGAGAAGCTTATCTTGCCCGTCACCTTCGAGTATGGCACGCACTATGACGGGATCGACGACCGGTATATGTTCAAGCAGCAATCCGAAGACGGGGAGAGGCTATACGACAGTAAAAACGTGACCAGTTCGCTTATCGACCTGCAAACCGGAGAGACGGTATGGACGGTGGCCGGAAAAGCGGACAACGGAGCGATTGCCGACGGGATCCTGTATTTTTGTCTGGACCTCAAGCCGAGAGCGGTCGAGCTTGCGGACGGGAAAACGGTCTGGGAAGCGGATTTCGAGGCGTGGGGGAATCTGCATCTATTCGGGGATCGGCTTCTCGTCGAGGGGATCCCCGACGTCTATGCGCTAAACCTGAAGACCGGGCGCGTGGAGAGCCGCTTTCATGACGTTCGGATCGGCTACTATGAGTATATCGTCGACGGTATGCTTGCCGTGAGGGACGGAGATCTCTATATCGGTTCCTCCAACGGTTATTTCGGGAAAGTATCCGCGAAATGAGCAAACGAAAGGGCGGGGAGACGAGCCGGCGCAAGTTCATTGCGCTCGGCCGCATCGCTCCGCCCTTTCCCTATTGCGATCAAGTCCGGCGAAACCGGCCCGCGCGAATCTGCTTGATCCAGAAGTAGACCGTGCACCCGATGCAGAATCCGACCAGCGCGGCCCCGGCCGCCAGCAGCAGCATCGCCGAGAAGGCATACCCGGCAAGCTCCCACCCGAGAGCGAAGGAGACGAGCGCCAGCGTAAGGAACAGGACGGCCAGCGTGTTGTTGAAGCGCTGGAGTTCGAGCGCCTGCGTCTCTTCCCCTTTTTTTAAGGTGCGCTTGGCGATTTGCGCGAATAGGTTCAGCTTCCCCTCCGAGAGCAGACCGGCCAATTGGATCGCCCACAGCGCCGCCAAAATCCAAGTTTGATGAAGCAGGAAAAACAAGATAACGGACAGCACGATCCCGGCTTGATTCGCCTTCACATAGCGCATGGGAACTTCGCGCATATAATCACCCCAATGTCGATAAACTTACTTGTAATTAATCGTAATCGATTCGCGGTGCTTAAGCAATAGGTTAGATCATCCGTTTCCGTGAACGGTAAGCGCTCGGGGAGAGGCCGGACATTCGGCGAAACCATTTGCAGAAATAGTGGATGCTGCCGAATTGGAGCGTCTCCGCGATCTCCGTCACCGTCAGCCCCGTCGTTTCGAGATAGCGTTGCGCCGCTTGCAGCCTCATCCGCTGATGATCGGCATGGGGGGATCGGCCGACGGCTTCCTTATAGGTTTTCGAAGCGTAATCGTGACTGTAGCCCGTGCACTCCTCCAGCCATTCCATACGATAGTCCGCTTCCACCCGCGCTTCGAGCATGGCGCGAATCCGCTCGGCGATCGCGTTCTGCGGCGTCTGGGCCGCGGTCGTTCTCCGCAGGCGCACGTAGAGCCGGATCATCGCGGCGCGGAGAGCCAGCGGCGCATATTCGTCCCGACGATTGAATTCCTTAACCAGCTCTTCGAAAAAAGGGAGCGCCCATGACCCGACAAGAGAGCACGGGGGGATTAAGGCGTTCGGAACGTCGTCCGGGGAGGCGAGGTTCGGGTCGGATTGAGGCGGAAACTCGATGTTGCGAACGGAGGGATGATCGGGCCGGGCGACGTATTCGGACTCGTCGGGAACGAAATGCAGGCCGAATAGGACGAAGGGATCGTCGAGGTCGGCCGTGATTCGATGCGGAACCTCCGGGCCGTATCCGAGCAGGCAGCCCGATTCCGCGGAATACGTCCGGCCGTTGATCATGATCTCTCCCTTTCCTTTTTCCACGTACAGCCATTGATAATCGTCGATCACCCGCGGACCGAACGTCTCGCCCGGCCTGCAGGCAAGCCGGTTCGCGAAATGGACGAGCGGGTTGAATCCGCGCACATCGCAGGACATGGTGGCTCCTCCTGAAGGTTGAGTACCCTATTGCCGAACGTGACCGATCGGCAGTTCGTCGGGCTTATTTGCGTGCCGGAGCGGCGACCGACTTACGCACGGCCAGCTCGGGCTTCACCATGATTTTGGCGCGAGGCGCGTCCGGGTGCTCCATGCGCCACAGCATCAGATTGACGGCCTGGACGGCGACTTGCTCGCGCTGATAGTCGAGAGAGCTGATCGGCGGGGACTGCCATTGGCAGGATTCCAGATTGTCGAAACCGATGATCGACACGTCATCCGGCGTGCGGATTCCTTGCGCGGTAAGGGCGTGATTGACGACGAAGGCGATCGGATCGTTCGCGCAGAAGAAGGCGGACGGCAAGTTCCCGTAATCCAGCTTGGCCGGAATCATATCGAAATGGATGTCTCCGAACGAATCGGCGAAATGAACGTCGTACATATATTCGGAACGGCGCTCCAACCCCCAGAAATCGAGCGCGTCGCAGAAGCCGCGGTAGCGGGCGAGAAATCCCGGAGACAACTTATTGTCGCCGATATACCCAATGCGAATGTGGCCGTTCTGCACGAAGTGCCGTACCGCCAGGAATGCCCCCTCGTAGTGATCGACCATCACCGAATCGATCTCCGCATATGGAAACTCGTGGTCCAGAAGGATGATCGGCTTGTTCAAGCCGATCATCCTTTCAGCGCTTTTCGCGGAAATTCTCCCGAACAGAAACATGGCGACGACATCCTTGTCGCGGAAGACGGCTTCGTCCGTCATCTCTCCGGATACCGACAAAGCCTGCAGGGACGATTGAAAGCCGAGCTCCTTCAACGTCTTATCGATAAAGAAATAGGAAGCCATCGTATGGGCCTCGGTCATAAAGCGGGGATCGACGACGAACAGCACCCTTCCGCTTTGGGAGGCGAGCGGCGCCGAAGGCGGGAGAGCGTTCTCCGCGTAGTCTTTATAGCCAAGCTTGACGGCCGTATCCATGACGGCTTTTCTAGTTTCCGGACTAATGCCTTCGAGACCGCGCAGCGCCTTGGAGACGGCTGCCGTAGACAGGCCCAGCTGTTTGGATATATCGAGCAAAGTGACTTTTTTCGCCATGGAAACCCCCGGGTACACATTTATAGTCTCATTTTAACAATAATAGCCATGAAGCGGAAGCATGAATTAACTGCATTTTAACATTGGGGAGGGCTTAAATCCAGTGTTTATCTCAAAAAATTAACTAAAAATTAATCTTTGACTAATTAACAAAAAGAAAATAATATCAAATTGTGGTTAATAAATTTCGGGAGGGTCTCTACATGAAAAAGGGATTGGGCAAATCCGCAAGCTCCGCTCTGCCGGTTCTGCTGCTCGTCGCACTCACTCTGACGGCTTGCTCCGGCAATAATGGCGGCTCCGCAACCGATAGCGGTTCGCCTTCGTCGTCTGCGCCGTCTTCGGCTTCCGCCTCAAAGCAGCCGGACGACAACAAGCCCGCGAAGTTAAGGATCGTGCCGCAGATGTTTACGCCGACGGAAGACAAGACGCCGACGGAAGGCACGCCGGTGCCGCGAGTGGCTCTCGACAAGATCATCGCGGACTTTACGGCGGAGAACCCAAACATAACGGTGGAAATTATGAAAGCGCCGACAAGCTCGCAAGAAGAGTATTTGACCTGGATGACGACGAAGATCGCTTCGGGCGACGCGCCTGAAATCACTTGGGCGACGGATACGCCGCAGAACATGGTCGGCAAGGGCTGGCTGCTGCCGATCGATGATTACCTCGATCAGCCTAACCCGTACGTCGACGCGAATACGAAATGGCTCGACACGTTTACTAATGCGGAGATTATCCAGAAGCATAGCGACGGCAAGAGATACACCGTTCCGATCATGCAGGCAGCGGGGGATTCCACGACATTTTTCTACAATATTGATATTTTCGAGGAATTGAATCTTGCCGTTCCGAATACCTGGGGCGAACTGGTCGCCGCCTTGAACACGATCAAGGACGCCGGCTACATCCCGATCATTCCGAGCGTCGAGAACAAGGGGCCTACGCTCTGGCAGATGAACCAGGTGTCCGTTCCGATCTTGACGCATAATCTCGTCGGGGAATTCAACTATGCGGGGGCCAAGACGCCCGGAGAGATGGTCGGAGACGAATGGGTGCGTGCCATTCACAAGGGCATCGTTTCCCAGGATAAACCTGAAATCCAGGAAGTATGGAGGCAGTATAAGGCGTTTGCCGCGACTTGGCCGGAAGGTTGGGCGACGCAGGATATGAAGCCGCTCTGGCAGCAGGGCAAGGCGGCGGTGCGCGAAGGCGGCATGTGGGAGCTCAGCTCGGAGCTGAGCGATACGAAACGGACGTTCCGTTGGGGCATGTTCTCCAAGCCGTTCATTGGTTCGGATTCCACGCCGCTGGCTCCCGATTACGAGAAGCAAATGGGCTTCCCTAAAAACACCCAGGCGATGTTCAATCTCGCCATCGTCAAGCCGTCCGTGGAGAAGACGGATTCGACCGAGGCGGCGATCAAGTTCCTTCAATATTTGACCAAAGCGGACGTGAACGAATATTTGGTCAACGAAATTCCGGCCGGTCGTCCTGCGGTGAACGGGGCGGCGACGCTTCCGCTGTTCGACGGAATCAAGGAAGCCGAGTCGCCGGTGCTTCCGGAGATCAACTTCGGGATGAATGTCTGGTTCGATTCCGAGGCCAACGACGCCGTTCGCCGCAACGTGACGAACTGGATCGCGGACAAGATGGACGACAAAACCTTCTTCGCCAACATCGAGAAAGCGTTCCGGACCGGAGCCGATCAAGTCATCGTTTCCCAGAAGCTGGATACGTCGAAGTGGTAAGGAATCATGCGCGGGAGGAAGGGGGCATAGCCCCCTTTCCGCGTCGCCGAGGTGAACGGGAATGAGAAGCAAAGGTTGGATTTGGCTTGCCGTGCTGGTCTTCGCGGCAGTGCTGGCCGTCATCGGGTTGGTGGAAAACAACCGGGAGGTCGTCATTCGCTCCAGCCTGGAGACGGAGGCCCTGCCCGCGGACGGCAAAAGCGTGATGAGAGTACGGATCACGGTAACGAATCCGGACGGCGCTCCGCGGGGCGGGGACGAGTTGACCCTTGTCCGCACGGAAGGCTACGGCCAGTTAAAGGCGAGCCGAATCAAGACGAATGCCGACGGCGAAGCTTCGTTCGACTACTATTCGTACCGCGAAGGACCTTTTACGCCGATTATAGACAATCGGATCGCGATTACCGACATTTCCGTCGGCAAGATTATCGGCATTAAGAAGAGGGCTTTCGTCGACATTCCCGTCGTTAAGCCGTCGGGAACGGACGCCGAAGGCGAAGACGACGGCGGCAAGCCTAAGCCGAATAAAAACGGACACATTCAACTGGGAGGGGGATAACGATGAGCCGTCAATGGCGCGAAAGCTTGCAAGCGTATCTCTTGCTGCTGCCGATCATCGGCGGTTTGCTCGTGTTCGCTTATTATCCTCCGATTCGCGGGTTAGGCCAGGCCTTCTTCGATTGGAACGCGGCGACGGACGAATGGTCGTTCGTCGGCTTGACCAACTTCACCAGAATGGCGCACGACGAAGTGTTGTTGAATTCGATTCCCAACATGCTGATCCTGCTGTTCGGGGGACTCGTCATCGGAGTTACGGTGCCGTTGATCGTAGCGGAGCTGATCTATTTCGTCCGCGATCCGAAAATGAAATATTTTTACCGGGTCGTCCTGCTCGTTCCGCTGGTCGTGCCCGGCGTCGTCGGGCTGCTCGTCTGGAATTTCATCTACGATCCGAACATTGGGCTTATTAATTCGCTGCTGGATTACCTGGGGCTGGAATCGTGGAAGAGGGGCTGGCTCAGCGACGGAAGCACGGTGCTGTTCTCCATGCTGTTCATGGGTTTTCCTTGGGCGGCGGGGATCGGTCCCTTGATCTATCTGTCCGGGCTGATGAACATCCCGACGGAGGTGCTCGACAGCGCCAGGCTTGACGGGGCGACCTCGTGGAAAAGAGTGCGTTATATCGACATTCCGCTCGTGACGGGACAGATCAAATTTTTCATCGTTACGGGAATGATCGGGGGGCTGCAGGACTTCGGCCGCCAACTGGTGCTGACGGACGGAGGTCCGGGTTATTCCTCCATGGTTCCGGGCTACCACATGTATAAGCAGGCGTTTACGTATAACAATTTCGGATACGCCAGCGCGATCGGCCTGATGCTGTTCCTGTTCGCGCTTCTCCTGACCATCGTCAGCATGAAATATATTCAATCGGACCGGGGGTGAAGAAGATGGCCAAGAGCAAAGCGCAGCTGCTGCTGCATCTCGTCATTCTATTGCTGCTGTTCATGAGCGTGTATCCCCTAGCCATTCTGCTGTTCGGATTTACGAAGGACGGGTTGGAATTCCAATATAATCAGTTCGCGCCCTCGCTGCCTCTATGGTTTTCTAACCTCGAACCGGCGTGGGAGCGAATCGGCCGACCGGTGTGGAATACGGTGTTCGTCGCCGGGCTGATTACGGTCGGGGGCGTGTTTCTCTCCTCCCTGGGCGGATTCGTATTCGCGCGGATGAGATTTTACGGTAAAGAAGTTCTGTTCTATTTCATTATCGCGCTAATGATGGTGCCCGGCATTCTCGGGCTCATTCCCTGGTATCTTCTGATCCGTGATCTCGGGCTGGTCAACTCCTTATGGGGCCTTATTCTTCCGGGCATCTTCGGAGCTCCGATCTTCGGAATCTTCCTGCTGAGAGGTTTCTTCGCTTCGATTCCGGAGGAATTGTTCGAAGCCGGCAGATTGGACGGCTGCGGGAATTTCCGCCTGTATTACCGGATCGCTGTCCCGGTGTCGTTGTCGATTCTGGCGACTCTGGCCGTCATGCAGGTCATGAACGCGTGGAACGACTTGGTCGGTCCTTCGATCATCCTTACCGATCGGGAAATTTTCACGATCGCCGTGGCGCTGCGGGATTTCTCGGCGGAACTGAGCACGAAAGGGGCGGAGACGAATTATCCGCTGCTGTTCTCGGCGTATGTCATCTCCTCGGTTCCGCTCATCTTGCTCTTCGCATTCGCCAGCAAATATTACGTGGAAGGGCTAACGTCTTCGGGCATTAAGCTGTAACAACGATAACGCCGGGCGCAAGCCGGCTCGACCGAGGGGAGAAACAGGGAATGAAGCGAGCGCCAATACTGTTGTCGGCGGCGATTTTATGTCTGCCGATGTTGTCCGGCTGCGCCGGGGGCGAGCGGAACGATTCCGGCTGCGGCCAGGCGACCGGGCTTTGCGTGAATGCGAACGGCCTGCTTACGAAGGACGGCAAGCCATATAAGGGAGTCGGGGTCAACTACTTCAACGCGTTCTCGCGTACGTTGACCGATCCGTCCGACACCTCGTATCGGCAGGGCTTCGACGTGCTTGCCGAGTATCGAATTCCGTTCATCCGGTTTATGGCGGGCGGGTACTGGCCGAACGACAACAAGCTGTATCTTGAGGACAAAGAGCGATACTTCGAGCTCATGGACGATTTCGTCAAAGCCGCGGAGGAGCGCGGAATCGGATTGATTCCCTCCTTGTTCTGGTATCACTCGAACGTGCCCGATCTGGTCAAGGAGCCCCGCAATCGCTGGGGCGATCCGGAGAGCCGAACGATCGCGTTCATGCGTCGGTACGTGGCCGACGTCGTCGGCAGATACGCGGATTCTCCGGCGATCTGGGGCTGGGAATTCGGCAACGAGTATAACCTGGAACAGGATCTGCCTAACGCGGCAGACAATCGTCCGGCAATCGCGGGCGAGCTGGGCACGGCGACGGAGCGGAGCGAGGAGGACGACTTGACGGGGGAAATGGTCGCCGCCGCCTATCGATTGTTCGCGGAAGAAGTCAGGAAGTACGACGTGCATAGAGTCGTTATCGGCGGAGGCAGCATTCCGCGACCGAGCCAATGGAACCAACGGGAGCGCGGGACTTTCGACCAAGACACGGAGGCGCAATTCGCGCTTGCTCTGGAGGAGGGCAATCCCGATCCGTTGGACGTGCTTTCCGTTCATTACTATTTATACGAAAATACGCGCTTCGGCGCTCCTCTCGATACGGACAAAACGCTAGGGTTGATGCAGGAAACGGCTCGTAAGCTCGGAAAACCGCTTTTTATCGGGGAGTTCGGCGTCGGAGAAGCGGAGGAAGAAGGCGGGCTCGTCGACCACGAGC
>JAEZZE010000037.1 GCA_023418755.1 Bacillota bacterium
TGAAGGAAGAAGAACATCGGAAAGCCGGATGAGGGAAAACCTCACGTCCGGTTTGATGAAGGGGGAGCTGGAAAAGTAAATGGAGGGCTTTCGCCCTCCAAAGAAATTTCAGTTCTCTACTCTACCGACGGAAGGCTCGAGATTGTCGCGGGCCGGCAAGGCAGGGTTCGAATAGGCTCTGCCCTCCGCCCATGCGCCGAGCTTCATTCCGACGTAAGCGCTGAACGCGGCAAGCGCCACGCCGGCGACCATGTCGGTAAACCAATGAATGCCGAGATAGAAGATCGAAAATACGATTACGATCGCGTTGATCCAAGCGAAGGCCGCCCATCTCCGTATGCCGGATCTGCTCGCGAGCAGGGCCAGGGTAACCGAGAGGGAGGTATGAAGGCTGGGAAAACAATTGTTCAAACCGGACAACTGGCGATAATTCTGTTCGAACGTCGGGAAGACGTTCAACATCAGAAATTGGATTTGCGAATTCGCATGCCAAGCCTCGTTAACGGGGACGAACAGGTAGAAAGGCACGGCGATCAAGTAATTCATCAAGATGGCGATGCAGATGGCGTAATAAAGCTTCATGTTCTGCATGTAAGTATAAATGCCGACCGAAGCGATCATCGTCGCTTGAAACAACACGAGATAGAACACCGCGCAGATCGCGATCAGCCCATCGAACGGCAAAGCCTTCTGCAATCCGGCTTGCCAGGCTCCTTCCCATCCCGTCAGCGCGCCGGTAAGGTCGTAGGAGATGTCGATCCAGTTTTCGAGATGCAACTCGTACTTGTTCAAGAGCAGAATCGCCATAACCGCGACGAAGAAAAGCAGATATTTGCGCGATTGGATCAAAGATTTGAAGAAGGCCCATCCGACCGCGAGAGGCTGGCGGCCCGTACCGTACCAGATTAGGGCTGCAACCGCTAGAGCCGTGGAATAGGCTACGGCAGACATGCTGTGGAATAAGGTCATGACGAGTCCTCCGAAACGCGATGTTAACGAGCACCAAGCTATTATATCACATTATCGGAGCTTTAACCCATCAGCGGGATTTCGTTCCAGAGCTGGCGTTTACGCCGACCATGCCGCCCAAGGCCCCGGCGATGCAGGCGACGAGCAGCAGGATCGGCACCGAGGACGACCAGCCGGCATCGGTTGCCAGAAAGCTGATGGCCAGCAGAAGCACCGAATACAAAAGGCCGTTGGCCATCCCGAAATACCATCCCTTGCGTCCGGAT
Source organism: Bacillota bacterium (assembly GCA_023418755.1). Taxonomy (GTDB): domain Bacteria; phylum Bacillota; class Bacilli; order Paenibacillales; family Paenibacillaceae; genus Cohnella. The sequence goes on from JAEZZE010000037.1 coordinate 1,236, forward strand.
TTTTTGGCCGATACGAAACCGCCCGCCATCGTGGCGAAGCCGTGCACGGCGAACACCCAAGGCAGCATGTTCGATTCGTTCAAGGAAGAGCCGGTAAGCAGGACGGACAGAATCAAAGCTCCGATCGCAAGCCATATCCCCGACCAGTACAAGCCGGAAGCAACGGGAGAAGCATTGCGCAGCCCGAAAATGCGGGATAACGTACTCAATGCCGATCACTCCTAACGTAATAGGTTTTGTATCAGCTTATGGCGATGAAGCGGTTCCTAGTACAGGCCCGCATCGATTTCCGGGTCCCGGATCCGGAGGTTACCATATTTTCCGCAGGTTAGAACGGAATGAGGGACTTGAACGGCGGTGACACTAAAGGTCCGAACTACCTTGCCTGGCATGCGTCGCGCATCGACGGGATGACGCGCAGAGGCGAAATACGGAGGGGAACATGGAAATGACGGCGATTTTGCTTCGGACGATCTTCATGTATTTCTTCATATTCCTGGTCATGAGAACGATGGGCAAGCGCGAAATCGGCAAGCTGTCGGTGTTCGATCTGGTCATTTCGATTATGATCGCGGAAATCGCCGTGATCGTGATCGAGTCGACGGAGAAGACGCTGATGACGGCCATCGCGCCGATCGTGCTGCTGGTGCTGATCCAGATCGGGATTGCCTTCCTGTCGTTGAAAAGCCGAACGATGCGGGTGGTTTTCGACGGAAAACCGAGCGTTCTTATCCAAAATGGGCATCTGAATCGGAAAGAAATGCTTCGCCAGAGATACAATTTGGACGATCTGATGACCCAGTTGCGGGAAAACCAAGTATCCGATCTCGATGAGGTCAAGATGGCCGTGCTGGAGTCGACGGGCAAGCTGTCTGTCATTCGGAAGGACGAGAGCAACGAAAACTGCACGGAGAACGAGGGAACTGGCCCCCAAGAGAATTCCGACTTCGCGGATGCCAAGTCCGGCGCGGCGCCCAAAATTCGCTACGAGCTGCTTCCGATGCCGCTGATCATGGACGGACAAGTCGATGACGATAATCTGGAAAAGCTGGGCAAAACCCGGTTCTGGCTAAAAAGCGAGCTGCAGAAGCATAACGTGGACAGTTTTAAACAAGTGTTTCTGTGCAGCATCGACCATAAAGGCAAATTGTACGTGGATAAGAAGTAGCCGGCAACATCCTTTCCGGAACGGTCATCCTTATGCCATCAGGAATTCCGTGTGTTTGGCTCAGGACGGATTTCGAGGAGACAGGAAACGCCCGATAAGGGGCATCCGGGCAACGTCCTCCCGCGCGATCAGCCGGAGCGGGACGAGCAGCAGCACGTAGACGGCGATGCCGGTCGCGCCGGCGGCGACTAGATTCGCGCCGCTGGGGCCGAACCAATCGAACTCCCATATTCGCAAAGTCGCCGCGCTCATGACAATCATTGCGGCGGTTACCTTGAGGAAATCGAGGGAGCGCATTCGAAAGCCGGTCAGGCGGGCGACGCTGATCCAATGAAGCAGCGTGACGAACATCATGTTGGCTCCGATCGCGATGACGACGCCGACGATGCCGAGCTCCGGATCGGTCGCGAGCCGAACGATCAGCACAAGCTTTACGGCCGCTCCGGCAAAAGTGTTGAATAAAGCGGTGCCTGGACGATTAAGCGCCTGCAGCGCGGCTTGCAACGGGGCTTGCATGTACAGGAATATCGCCAGCGGAGCCATCCATCTGAGCATATGCGCCATCGAGTCGTCCCCGTAAAGCAGCTTGCAGACCGGCGCGGCCAACAGCGAGAGCAGCACGACGAAGGGCGCCCCGGTTATGACGGCCAGCTTCATCGATTGGTGCAGCCGCACGTGAATCGTGGACCAATCGCCCCGGGAAGCCGCCTCCGACAAGGACGGCACGAGCGACACGGCCAAGGAATAGGTCAGCGCCCCAGGCAGCAGCAGCAGCGGGATGACCATGCCTTGCAGCGCTCCGTACTGGGCGGTAGCTCCGGCGGCCGCGACGCCCGCGATCGTCAGGCTTCTGACCGTGAGGATCGACTCCAGCAAGTAAGAGAGCGAGCCGATCATTTTGCTGCCGGTGACGGGAACGGCCGTGTTCAGCAGCTCCCGGGTATAATTTTTTTTCCGGCCTTGGGCGGGGTTGTCCGGCGGAACGGGCTCTTTGTCGCGGTCGCGGGCGAATTGTCGCCAAAGCACGAGCAGGCCGGCGCATTCCCCGGCCCCCATGCCGATCACGCCGCCCGCCGCCGCCGATTCCAGGCCGTAGGGCAGCAGCAGCCATGCGAGCAGCAGCGTAAAGACGATGCGGCATAACGTCTCCGCCGTCTGGGACATCGCGGTGGGGATCATGTTCTGTTTCCCTTGGAAATAGCCGCGCCATACGGAAGAGACCGCCACGAGCGGAAGCACCGGAATCATGGCGAGAAAGGCGGTATGCACCCGGGAGTCGGTCATGATCCGCGTCGAGATGAACTCCGACAGAGACAGGCATGCCGCTACCGCGACCAGGCTGATCCCGAGCGATATCGTCACCGCGATCTTAAGAATCCGGCGCACGCCGGCCGAATCCCCTTTGGAATCGGCCTCCGCCACGAGCTTGGCCACCGCAAGCGGAATTCCGCCGGAGATCAGCGTCAGCAGCACGACCGTGAAGGGGAAAACGAGCTGGATCAACCCGACGCCTTCCGCTCCGATCATTCGGGGCAGCGCGATGCGGGGAACGAAGCCGAGCACCCGGTTGAGCAGTCCGGCCGCCAGGAGGATCATGGCGCCCTGGATGAAAGATTGTTTGCGCAAGCTCAAAGAAATCCCTCTTCCCTAGCATGGGGTTAGTCCATATGTATGCGGAGATTGATCTTCTTCATTCCTCGGGCAGGAAATCGGGGGGCGAACGGAGAAAGAGATACAGTAATCTGGTTTTTATCTATGGCTGACCAATTGACGTACATGAAGTCTCCGGGGCCTCTTGGAGTAAAGCCTGCACGAAATAGATTCGCCTTCCGATATAACCCCTGCCTATGCGCCGACGTGCGATTCCTTCGCGCTTCCCACCTTTCAGGCGCGAAAATCGGTCGATGCCGCCTATTTACGGCCTGCCAGACCGTTAACGGGCCGATTATCGGCGGCATAGCCGGAATAACGGTCTGCCAGACCGTTAATGGGCCGATCATCGGCGGAATTGCCATGATAACGGTCTGCCAGACCGTTAACGGGCCGATCATCAGCGGCATCGCCGGAATAACGGCCTTCCAGACCGTTAACGGGCCGATTATCGGCGGCATCGCCGGAATAACGGTCTGCCAGACCGTTGACGGGCCGATCATCGGCGGCATAACCGGAATAACGGCCTGCCAGACCGTTAACGGGCCGATCATCGGCGGCATCGCCGGGATAGCGGCCTGCGAGACCGTTAACGGGCCGATCATCGGCGGCATCGGCAGAATCGCCGGAATAACGGCCTGCCGGGCCGCAAAGAAGGTTATGTTGGAGATGGCGTTGCACGATTACTTCGAGTTCATGCGTGCGAATGGGTCAGCTATAGTTGATTAGAGCGTCCTCTCCGAGAGGGTAATAGGGAATAACGACGTCGATATACATCAGGCAGGAGGGAATCGCTGTTGGAAGAGCATAACAATACTCGAT
>JAEZZE010000058.1 GCA_023418755.1 Bacillota bacterium
CGAGTCGGATACGCTCGATGTCCATAAATCCGTTATGAATTTGACGAATCAGATCGGCGTCCAAATCGGAAGCTCCTTGCTTGCCGTCAATCCGGAAACGGGCGCAATGGATCCCTACCTGGCCGAAAGCTATTCGGTCTCGGAGGACGGAACGACCTTGACGTTCATCATCCGTCAGGATGCCGTCTTCCACGACGGAACGCCGTTGACCGCCCAAAGCTTCAAGGAAACGTTCGAGCGAATCCTGAACCCGGATACGGGAGCGACCGCAGCGGCCGGTTTCATTAGGGGAGTGAAATCCGTATCGGCTCCGGACGATCGAACGTTTGTTGTCGAAATGGAAACTCCCTCCGCAACGCTATTGAACAATATGGCCGATTCTCCCTATCTGCAACCGCTGTCAATGACTGCCATCGAGGCAGCGGGATCGGAGTACGGCCGCAACCCGATCGGAGTAGGGCCTTGGAAATTCGACAAGTGGGTAACGGGGCAATCCGTCCTTCTCTCCAGAAACGAGGAATTTAATTGGGCGCCGTTTTTTTACGACCACGAAGGCAAAGCTTATCCGGACCGGATCGAATACAAGTTCATTGCGGACAAGCAGACGATGCTGGCGGCGTTGGACACCGGGTCTATCGATATTGCTTATAAAGTGGATGCCAGCGACGCGAAGCGCTACCGCGATAATCCGAATTTCACGATCGTAGAAGCGGATATGCAAGGCTTGGGCTTATTCATTGAAATGAATCTGGAGGACGAGCAGCTGCAAGACGTGAACGTCCGCAAAGCGATCAATAAAGCCATTAACAGGGAAGCGATCATTCAGGCCGTGCTTAGCGGCGAGGGATCGCCGGCATACGGACCGCTTCCGTCCACGATTTTCGGCTACGATCCCGAAGTCGAGCAATACGGATACAAGTTCGACTCGGATGGAGCCGCCCGGCTGTTGGAAAGCTCGGGATGGCAGAAGAACGGCAAAGGATGGATGGAGAAGGACGGAAAGACGCTGAGCCTCGAGCTTTCCATCCTGAATCAGGACAATCAGGCGGCCCAAATGATTCAAGCGATGCTGAAGGAGATCGGAATCGAGCTCAAACTCCAGGTCTGGGACCAGGGGACTTTGCTCGAGAAGGCCGCGCAAGGAGAGTACGACATGGCCTTCCTTCTATATGGTTACAATGATCCCGACATCCTGCACCACTTTTTCCATTCGAGCCAGATCGGGGGGCTGAACCATGTTCGCCTGCGTAATCCCGAACTCGATCAACTGTTGGAGAAAGGCGCAAGGACGCTGGATCAGGAAGAAAGAAAACGGATTTACGCGGAAGCGCAGAGAATCATCGTCGACGGAGCGTACTGGGCACCGATCTTCGTGCCGAAATTGATCCATGTCGCGAATAATAAGATTCAAAACGTCAAGTTGTCGAAAAGCACGCTGCTTTTGGACCTGTACGACAGTTGGGTGAAGCCTGAATGATTCGTTTCGTCATTCAACGCATCCTAAGCGGCTGCATCGTGATACTCGGATTGTCCGTTCTTTCCTTCCTGCTGGTTCATCTCGTTCCGGGCGATCCCGTTCAGATCATGCTCGGCATTCATGCGGCGCCGGAGCTTGTCCTGGAGCTTCGCAATCAATTGGGGCTGAACCAGCCCCTCTTGTTTCAATACGGCCATTATCTTTCCGATCTGTTGCAGGGAGACCTCGGCCATTCGATTAAAACCGGCAGACCCGTTCTCGTCGAGATTGCGGAGCGTTTTCCCGAAACCGCCAAATTGGCCGTTTCGGCACTCTTCATCGCCATTGCGTTCGGCATTTTGACGGGGACTTTGGCGGCGAGGTTCAAAGGCTCGATCATCGACACTCTATTTACCGGCTTTTCCACGATGGGCGTATCGGTTCCTAGCTTTTGGCTCGGTATTCTGCTTGTCATGCTGTTTTCCGTGTACTTGAAATGGTTTCCCATCGCCAACGGTACGGGTTTTAAGGATATGATTCTCCCCGCGGTCACGCTCGGAGTAGTCGCTTCGACGATGATCGGCAGATTGACGAGAAACGGAATGGTGGAAGCGCTATCCAACGAGTACATCCGGACGGCGAGAGCGAAAGGGTTGGATGAGCGCACCGTCTTGTTTCGGCATGCGTTGCGGAACGTACTCATTCCCGTCATTACCGTTATCGGGCTGCAGTTGGCCTCTTTGATCGGAGGAACGGTCATTATCGAACAAGTATTCAATTGGCCGGGACTCGGAACGTTGGCCATCGGGGCGATCCTGTCGCGGGATTTTCCTCTTATTCAGGGGACGATCCTATTCATGGGCGTCGTTTACGTCGTCATTAATATCATCGTCGATATTTTATACCATGCGGTCGATCCTCGAGTCGAATTCAGCGCGAAGGTGGCAAAATGAATGAGGACAGACGCTATAAAGAAGATGATGAGTCATGTTCGGGTAAAATATTGTTTTTATTTTCTTGCCGGCATTGTCGCGATCGGGGTGCTGGCTCCGCTTCTTTCCCCCTATCCTCCCGAAAAGCCCTTTTACGATTCGATCCTGCAGCCTCCAAGCTTGGCGCACTGGCTCGGAACCGACGCGATCGGAAGAGATGTTCTATCCCGAATGATTCACGGCGTACGAGTCACGTTAAGCGTCTCTCTCATGGCCGTGCTCATTACGTTTACGGTCGGCCTCCTTATCGGATTGATCAGCGCATACGCAGGAGGAGCGCTGGATAATGTTCTCATGCGGATCATGGATGTTTTCCTGGCATTGCCCAGCATCATGCTTGCCTTGGCTATTGTAGCTATCCTGGGTCCCGGCATGACCCATGCGATGATCGCGGTCGGAATATCCTCGATCCCCGCTTTTGCAAGACTGGTGCGAAGCGCCGCCCTGTCCATTAAAGCGTCGGGTTTCGTGGAGGCCAGCAAATCGATCGGTTCTTCTCCCGGCTGGATCGTTCGCCGGCACTATCTTCCCAACATAGCGGGCGTGCTGCTTGTCTATACGATGCTGTTCATCGGAATCGCGATACTGGAGACGGCCGCTCTCAGTTTTATCGGACTTGGCGCGCAACCCCCTACTCCGGAATGGGGAACGATGCTCAGCGAAGGAAAGAAACACATTTACGATGCCTGGTGGTTGGCCACTTTTCCCGGCATCGTGATTACGGCGGTCGTTTTCGTCGTCAATTTTTTAAGCGATTCGCTCCAAAGCGTCTTTGATCCGAAATCGTCCGCATAAGCAAGAGGAGGTGCAGTCCCCATGTCCACGCTCCTGGAAGTACAAGGGCTGACCACGAAGTTGAAAACGAAGGACGGTCTGCTGTCTGTCATCGAGGGAGTCGACTTCTCGATCGAAAAAGGGGAGGTAATGGGAGTCGTCGGGGAATCCGGTTGCGGGAAGAGCGTCACTTCCCTTTCCATCCTGCAGCTCCTCGGCAAAAACGCCGCCTCGACCGGAAAGGTGCTCTATGGAGAGACCAATCTGCTGGAGCTGAAGGAAAGCGACTGGAGAAGGATCAGGGGAAAAGAAATTTCCATGATCTTTCAGGATCCGATGGTCTCCCTGAATCCGGTGATCCCGATCGGGAAGCAGATCGGAGAGACGATACAAAAGCATGAGAAGCTGAAGGGACCGATCGTCAAGGAAAAGGTCATCGAACTTCTTCGGATCGTCGGGATTCCAAGGGCGGACGAAGTTTATCGCGAGTATCCGCATCGATTGTCCGGCGGCATGAAGCAGCGGGTCATGATTGCGATGGCGATCGCCTGCCATCCCGCCTTGCTCATCGCGGACGAGCCGACGACGGCCCTCGACGTGACCATTCAAGCCCAGATCTTGGAGCTGCTGAAATCGCTGAAGGCCAAGTACGGGATGTCCCTCTTGCTGATTACCCACGATCTTGGCGTCGTGGCCGAAATGTGCGATCGGGTCGTCGTCATGTATGCCGGACAGGTCGTGGAAACCGCGGACACGAGAACGCTGCTGCGGAATCCCAAGCATCCCTACACGACGGGATTGATCCAATCGACTCCCCGGCATTCCAAAGGGGAGAAGCGACTGAACTCGATACCGGGGCAGGTTCCTACCCCCGACCGCTATTTGTCCGGCTGCCGATTCGCGGACAGGTGCCCGAATGCGATGGACATCTGTCTCGGCGCCGCACCGCCCTTGATCGAACTCGATCGCCATAGCTCTTGCAGATGCTGGTTATATCAAGTCGAATCGGAGGAGTGACCAACCGTGGAAATCTTGCATGACATGGAAAAACACGATTATGAACAAGTGATCGTTTGTCAGGACAAGCAGTCCGGTTTAAAGGCGATTATCGTTATCCACGATACGACGCTCGGCCCCGCGCTAGGAGGAACCCGAATGTGGAGGTATGCCTCGGAAAAGGACGCCTTCGAGGATGCTCTTCGACTCGCCAGAGGGATGACTTACAAAAACGCGGTGGCCGGTTTGGACCTGGGGGGCGGTAAAGCGGTCATCATCGGCGACCCCCGGACCGATAAAAACCGGGAGATGTTCCGGATTTTCGGACGGTACGTTCAAGGATTGAACGGACGCTACATTACGGCGGAAGACGTAGGGACGACCGTAGAGGATATGGACCTCGTCCATGAAGAAACCGACTACGTGACGGGCATTTCTCCGTTGTTCGGTTCATCGGGGAACCCTTCTCCCGTTACCGCTTACGGCGTGTATGTCGGGATGAAAGCCGCAGCCAAGGAAGCCTTCGGGACGGACGAGCTTTCCGGCAAGGTCGTCGCCGTTCAGGGAGTCGGCAACGTATCCTACTCTTTATGCCGCTATCTCCATGCCGAAGGCGCTTCGCTGATCGTTACGGATATTCGTAAAGAGGCCGTCAATCGGGCCGTAAAGGAGTTTGGAGCGAGAGCCGTAGACGTCGACGGGATTTTTGACGCGGCGTGCGATATTTTTGCCCCTTGCGCCTTGGGGGCGGTCATCAATGACGACACCCTGCCCCGGCTTAAAGCCAAAGTCGTCGCCGGCGCGGCAAACAACCAATTGAAAGACGAAGCCCACGGGCATTTGATCCACGAGAAAGGGATTTTGTACGTTCCCGATTACGTCATCAATGCCGGCGGCGTCATCAACATCGCCGATGAATTGAGCGGCTACAACCGGGAACGCGCCATGAAAAAGGTGGAAAAGATTTATGATAACGTCGCACGAGTGATCGACATTTCCAAGCGGGATCGCATCCCGGCGTTCAAGGCCGCCGACATCATGGCGGAAGAACGCATACAGCGGAAAAGCAGCGCCGGAAAAATCTTTTTGCAAAACGAACTCGATAGGCCGTCGCGCCGGATTCGTTAAAGTATCTTGTGAGGAGGGATCGGCTTGACATCGCCACTGCTGCAGGTGGAAAATCTCGAGAAGAAATTCGCGGTCAACACCTCCTGGTTCGGGCCGTCCAAATACGTTCATGCGGTAAACGGCGTGAGTCTGGAGCTGTATCCAGGCGAAACGATAGCCATCGTCGGCGAGTCGGGCTCCGGGAAATCGACAACGGGAAGGTGCTTGTTGCGGTTGGTCGAGCCTTCGGGCGGGAGCATACGGTTCGAAGGAAAAGAGATTACGAACGTCGGAAAGAAGGAAATGAACAGGCTTCGCAAAGACATTCAAATGGTGTTTCAGGATTCGATGGCCGTCATGAATCCCAAAATGACGATAAGGGACATCGTAGCGGAGCCATTGATCGCCCATCGCGTTCCGAAGGGCGATCACGACCGTAAAATCAGGGAAATTGTCGAGTGGGTCGGCTTATCCGACCAGCACTTGTCGCGATATCCCCACGAGCTGTCCGGCGGGCAGCGGCAGCGAATCGGCATTGCCAGAGCGATCATCCTCAGACCGAAAGCGGTCGTTCTGGACGAACCGGTGTCGGCCTTGGACGTGTCCGTCCAGTCGCAAATCTTGAATTTGCTGCAGGATCTGCAAGAGGAGCTTGGACTCGCCTACATTTTCATTTCGCACGATATGGGCGTAGTCGAGCATATCGCCCATCGAGTAGGCGTTATGTACATGGGGGAGATGGTCGAATTCGCCGACAAGGACCGGCTGTTCGCCAACCCGCTTCACCCCTATACGAAGGCGCTGCTGTCGTCCATTCCGAGATCCGATCCCGACGAAGAAAGGGAACGGGTCATCTTGAAAGGCGAGCTCCCGTCTCCTTCCGATCCGCCTTCCGGCTGTAAATTTCATACTCGCTGCATGCATGCGACCGATACATGCAAGATCGTCCGACCCGAAATCTACGAATCGGAAGGCCGCAAAGTTTCCTGTCATTTATATGAGGCGAATGTCGGGTGACGGCCTTTTCGAATGCGATAAAAAAGCAACAAGCGCTCCGAAGGCGAGTCTTGTTGCTTTTTCGCGTCATGTCTCATCCGAAGCCGCCGATCGGCTGAAGACGGATACGTTAAAACGAGATTAATCCAATATTATGGATTGCTCAAACATGCCAACTATGGATGTGTATATCCAAGCCAAACTTTGATAAGCTGTCAGTTAGAGAGAAAGGGAGGAAAGCCTATGTTTAAAGTGTTGGTATCGGATCCGATCAGCGATTTCGGATTGCAGCAGCTGATGCGCTCCAGGGATATGGAGGTTGCCCGAATCACGGGACTGAGCGAAGAGGAACTTGTTGCCATCCTCCCTCTCTATGACGCGCTGCTTGTCCGTTCCCAAACCAAGGTCACTCGGCGTATGATGGAGGCCGGCATTCGTTTGAAGGTGATCGGCCGAGCGGGAGTCGGCGTGGACAATATTGATTTGGAGGCCGCCACGAGCCGAGGAATTATTGTGGTCAATGCCCCTGACGGCAATACGGTTACGACGTGCGAGCATACTTTGGCAATGATGATGGCGCTGGCCCGGCATATTCCGCAAGCCTACGCCAACACCGTTGCCGGACAGTGGGACCGTAAATCGTTCGTTGGCGTTGAATTGCGTAACAAGGTACTCGGCGTGCTGGGGCTTGGCCGGATCGGGATCGAGGTGGCCAAACGCGCGGCGGCGTTCGGGATGATCGTCATCGGATACGATCCTTTCCTATCGGAGGAGAGGGCGGGCAAGCTCGGGATCAAGCCGGCGACCGTAGATGAAATCCTACGGACGGCCGATTTTATGACGGTCCATACGCCGTTGACGAATGAAACTCATCCTATGATCGCAAGTCCGCAATTCGCCGTCATGAAACGAGGGATGCGGATCGTCAACTGCGCCCGCGGGGGAATTATCGACGAGGCCGATCTTATCGAAGCGCTGGACGAGGGGATTGTGGCGGGCGCCGCTTTCGA
>JAEZZE010000209.1 GCA_023418755.1 Bacillota bacterium
CTATTTGCGTCATCTGCCTCTGTCAGCCCACCATAAGCACGCCACACGACACTATTTGCGTCATCTGCCCCCGTCAGCTCACCATAAGCACGCCACGCGACACTATTCCCGCCAAATCCCTGATCTACTGCAAATAACGCCGCAACGCATGCTATCGCACCGCATAAAAAAGAAGCACGTCCCCCGCAGCGTATAACAAAGCTCTCGCTTCGCTCCCCGCAGCAAAAAACATGCCCTAAAATAAATTTACATATGAACTTCGTAATTCAACGATTTCAGCAAAGCCGTTGCCTTGTCCAGATCGTCCGCCTGCTTAAACGACAGGCGCAAAATGCCCGGAACGTCTTCTCTGCTCTCGATAATTTGCAGGTTGCTCAGATTGATCTTGGCTTGGCCGAGCTCCGTCGCGATTTTGCCGATGATGCCCGGATGGTCGGGCACGTTGTCGACGTAGCATTCGAATAGCGACGTGATCATGCCTTTGCGCCGCTCCGGCAGCTGGCCGCGGAATTCCCCGGCCGTACGGAACCGCTTCGCGATGCCGTCACCGTCCTCGCGCTCCAGCAGCGCGGCGAACCGATCCATCTCGTCCTGCCAGTCGCGAACAAGCTTAAGCATCACGTCGCGGTTGCTCAACAGGATGTCCCGCCAGATGACCGGATCGCTCGAGGCGATGCGCGTAATGTCTCGGAATCCGCCCGCCGCTAGGCGCATATACAGCTCGTTGGACTCGTTATAGCCGGCAATCTGATTCACGAGAGCGACGGCGATCATGTGCGGCAGGTGGCTGATCGCGCCGACGATGTCGTCGTGCTGAACGGCGTCCGTCTTGACGATGTGCGCGCGCGTATGCTTGAGCAGCCGTTCCAGCTTGCCGACGTGCTCGGGAGGCGTACTTGCCGTCGGAGTGAGCACGTAATAGGCGTTCTCCAGCAAGTACAGGCTGGCCGCTTCGACGCCGGATCGCTCCGATCCGGCCATCGGGTGTCCCCCGATAAAGACGGCTCCCTGCAGGCTCAGCTTGTCGGCATGGCGAACGACGGAAGCTTTCGTGCTGCCGACGTCGGAAATGATACATCCGCGCTTCAGCGGCAGGCGCGACAGCTCGTCCACATACTCCTCCAGACGTCCGACAGGCACGCATAGGAAAATAAAATCCGCATCCTTCGCTGCTTCCTCCAAAGAAGTCGTAGCCGTATCGACGACGCCTAGCGCCACGTATTTCTCGATCGACGCCGGATTTACCGAATGGCCCACGACGTGGACGCCTGGCTTGCCCTTGAAGCACAGCGCCAGCGAGCCGCCGATCAGGCCGACGCCGAATACGGCGATTCGAATCGGATTTGCCGCATCGAAATCTATAAAGTCCGTAAAGTCGCTAAACTCCCCGCTCATGCCGTCACACCTTTACCGCGATTTCTTGCAGCACCGCGGTCAGTGCGGCGATGACTTTCTCGTTCTGCTCCCGGTTTCCGACCGTAATCCGGATGCTCGTCGGATAACGTTGATGCCCCGCCCGCACGATGACGCCTTTGCGCAGCAGCGCCTCGAACACTTCCTGTCCCGGTCTTTGCACGTCGACCATAATGAAGTTGCCGTAAGCCGGGAACGCCTTAAGGCCGAGCTCCTCGAACGAGCGATTGAAGAAAGCGAGCCCCTTCTTGTTCTCCTCGCGGCAGAACGAGATAAATTCGCCGTCCCGCAAGGAAGCGAGCGCAGCCGCTTGGCCGATCCGCGACGTGTTGAACGGCTCGCGCACCTGGTTGATGCTGCGGATCACGTCCGGGCGGCCGATGCCGTAGCCGATCCGCAGGGACGCGAGGCCGTAAATTTTCGAAAACGTTCTTAGCAAAACCAAATTCGGATATTTCTCCAGCAGCTTAAGCCCGTTCGGGAAGGACGGATCGTCGATGTATTCGCAATAAGCTTCGTCGAGCACGACGAGCACATGCCCCGGCACCTTGGAGAGGAACCACTCCACCTCGTCCGCCGTATTGATCGTTCCCGTCGGATTGTTCGGGTTGCAGATCCAGACGATTTTCGTTTTCTCGTTTACGCGCTCCAGCATCGAAAAGAGGTCGTGCGTTCCTTCCTTCAGCGGCACCTCGATCGATTTCGCGTTCTCGATCGTCACGTTGTGCTTGTATTGAGGGAAAGTCTGGTCCGCCATCACCGTCTCGTCGCCCGGAAGCAGAAACGCGCGGCAAATCATCAATATCACTTCGTCGGAGCCCGCTCCGAAGATAATCTGATCCGGGTTTACCCCATGGTGGCCGGCCAAGGCGTTCGTCAGCTCGACGGCCGCGCCGTCCGGGTAGATGCTGATGTTTTCGAGCTCGCGCGAGATCGCGTCCTTCGCCTTCGGCGAGCAGCCGAACGGATTTTCGTTGGACGCCAGCTTGATGACTTCGGTCAGGCCCAGCTCTCTCTTCACGTCTTCTACCGGCTTGCCCGGCTGATAGACCGGCAAATGGACGATATTCGGTTTCGGTTGCATCTTTGTCCCTCCTGAGATACGGCAAACGGAGCGCTGCAAGCTCCGCCGAGGCGGGGCACCAGTCGCTCCGTAAGATTATAGTGCTTCTATTGTGACACACCAACGCGGTGCTGTACAGGTGTCTTCGCGCTTTTTTTCCGCAAAATGAATCAGGCCGTCACGCGGGGCTTCAACCCCGCGATAAAGTCCCGAACGTTCTGAAGGCCCCGCTCCCGCTCGGATGCTTGCCTGGAAGCAAGCAGCGGCAGCGCTTCCTCCACTTGGCGAACGATGGCGCTGCCCACGATAACCCCGTCGCATTGGCCTGCGAACCGCTCCGCCTGTTCCCGGTTGGAAATGCCGAAGCCGATGCAGATCGGTACGTTGGACGCCCGGCGGACCGAGGCCAGGAACGAGTCGATGCCTTCGTGAAACGTGGACCGCACGCCCGTCACGCCGAGCGAGGAGACGCAATAGACGAACCCCTGGGCTTGCGCGGCGATTCGTTCGACCCGCGCCTCGGACGTAGGAGCGACGAGCGGAATCAGGTGGATGCCGCTCTCCATAGCCAAGGCGCGAACCTCCGAGTCTTCCTCGAGCGGCAGGTCGGGGATGATCATGCCGCTGAAGCCGTGCTCCTTGAGCAGTTCGAAGTAACGCTCAAGCCCGAGCTGCAGCACCGGATTAAAGTAGGAAAACAGAATGAAGGGCATTTTCACGCCGCGTTCCCGGGCTCTGGAAGCAACGGCCATGCAGTCGAGCAGGCCGATCCGGTTCCGTAGCGCCCGTTCGGAAGCCCGTTGGATGACCGGGCCGTCCGCGAGCGGATCCGAGTACGGAACGCCCAGCTCGACCATGTGCGCTCCCGCCTCTTCGGCCGCCTGCACCAGCGCGACGGACGTATCCAAGTCGGGGTCTCCCATCGTAATGAACGGAATGAGCGCCGTCTCTCCGCTTGCCTTCAGCTTTGCGAACACGGCGTCGATCGCATTCGTCGCGCTCATATCGGCTGTCCCTCCTCTTTCGCCAAATACGACATGATCGATTCCACGTCTTTATCGCCGCGTCCGGACAAGCTGACGACGATGATCTCGTCCCTGCCCATCGAAGGCGCGATTTTCAGCACCTGCGCGATCGCGTGCGCGGATTCCAGCGCCGGGATGATGCCCTCCATGCGGGAAAGCGTCGACAGCGCGTCTAGCGCTTCCTTGTCCGTTATCGGCACGTATTCGGCACGTTCGGTATCTTTGAGGTAGGCGTGCTCCGGTCCGATGCCCGGATAGTCCAGTCCGGCGGAAATCGAATGCGCCGGAAGCACCTGGCCGCCTTCATCCTGAAGCACATAGCTCATCGAGCCCTGGAATACGCCTGGACGCCCCTTCGTCATCGTAGCCGCGTGTTCTTCGGTATCTACGCCGCGGCCTGCCGCTTCCACGCCGACCAAGCGCACGCCCTTGTCCTCGACGAACGGATGGAACATGCCGATCGCGTTGCTTCCGCCCCCGACCGCCGCGACGACGACGTCGGGCAGTCTTCCTTCGGCTTCAAGAATCTGCTCCCGCGATTCCAGGCCGATGACGCGCTGGAAGTCGCGAACCATCATCGGATACGGATGCGGACCGGTCACCGAGCCGAGAATATAATACGTATCGTCGACATGGCTGACCCAGTAGCGCAGCGTTTCGTTGCAAGCGTCCTTCAGCGTGCGCGTCCCCGACAGGACCGGGATGACCTCGGAGCCGAGCAGCTTCATGCGGAACACGTTAAGCTGCTGACGCTTCGTATCCTCTTCGCCCATAAACACCTTGCACTCGAGGCCCATCAGGGCGGCTACCGTCGCGGTGGCGACCCCGTGCTGGCCCGCTCCCGTCTCGGCGATCACCTTTTTCTTTCCCATCCGCTTCGCCAGCACCGCTTGACCGATCGTATTATTGATTTTGTGCGCGCCGGTATGGTTCAGATCCTCGCGCTTGAGATAGATTTTCGCGCCGCCGAGATGCTCGGACAGCCTCTCCGCGTAGTACAACGGCGTCGGCCGTCCGGAATATTGCTTCAGCAAATAACGGACCTCTTCCAGAAACTCCGGGTCGTCCTTATACTTCCGGTACGCGTCCTCCAGCTCGATCAAGGCGTTCATTAACGTTTCCGGAACGTATTTTCCGCCGAACGGACCAAAGCGTCCATGTTGATCCGGTACTTGATTCATCCGTTGTTCACCCTTTCTACGAATGCGGCGATTTTGCCGATGTCCTTCGTTCCGTCGGTCTCCACGCCGCTGGAGATGTCGACGCCTTCGGGCCGGTAAGCCGCGACGAGTTCGTCCGCGTTGTCCGGGGACAAGCCCCCCGCGACGAACAGCCGCAGACCGCTGCCGGCCGCCGCTCGTTGATAGGCCGGTATGACGTCCCAGCGAAACGTCTGCCCCGTCCCTCCGCCCGCCGTGTCCAGCAGCACGGTAGATACCGCTCCCGCGTATGCTTCAAGGCGCGCGGCCCCGGCGGCGGGATCGTCCTCGTTCTTCACCGGCAATGCCCGCCACACGTCGACGTTCAGCCGCTCGCGCGCTTGCCGCGCGAATTCCGGCGTCTCGTCGCCATGCAGTTGAACGACGTCGAGCGGGACGACCGACAGCGTCTCCTCCAATTGCTCCAGCGTCGGATTGACGAAGACGCCGACCGTCAGCGGCGGTTTGCCGCCCGCCATCGCAACGCCGCGAGATGCCTCCCGAAGCTGCGCCGCCCGCGCCGCCGTCACTTGCCTGCGGCTTTTGGCGAACACGAAGCCGATGTAGTCGACCCGCAGCCCCGTCATCCCCTGCAAGGTCGCTTCTTCCTTAATCCCGCATATTTTCACGAGCGCAAGCTGCCCGTTCGGGTCGCGGCCTACCGTCGTCATATCGCCGCGCCTTCTCTCTTCGCGGGACCGAGCAGCTCGTTCACCGCGTCCTCGACGCTCGGCTGGCGCATGAAATGCTCCCCGATCAAGACGGCCTGCGCGCCCGCCTTGCGGACATAAGCGACGTCGTCCGTCGTCGCGATCGCGCTCTCGCTCACCGCGACGACGCCGGCCGGCATAAGCCCGATCAGTTGCTCGGTCACGCTCAGGTCCGTGACGAAGGTTTTCAAATCGCGGTTGTTGACGCCGATCAGCGTCGCTTGGCCGAATTCCAGCACCGTCTCGAGCTCCGGACGGTTATGCACTTCGACGAGCACGTCGAGGCCGAGATCGCGGCCGAGCGTATGGAAGTCCGCCAGCTGCTTAGGCGTCAAAATCGCCGCGATCAGCAAAATCGCGTCCGCGCCGATCAGTCTCGCTTCGTAAATCTGGCGTTCGTCGATCGTGAAATCTTTGCGCAGCAAAGGAACTGTAACCCGTTTGCGGATTTCCGTCAAGTAATCGTTGCTGCCCTGGAAATAATCGACGTCGGTCAACACGGAAATACAGTCGGTTCCGGCCCGCTCGTAGGATTGCGCCAAGCTGACGGGGTGAAAATCCGGACGGATCAGTCCCTTGGACGGACTCGCCTTCTTCACCTCCGCGATCAAGCCGACCGGGCGGTTGCGGCCGACAAGCGTGCGTTCGAACCCGCGGCAGTCCGGCAGTTCGGCAATCCGTCTCTCGGCGTCGGATACGGACAACGTCTGTTTAAGCGTCTCCACCTCTTGGCGTTTGGTGGCGACGATGCGATCAAGAAACATGGCTCAGCTCTCCCGTCGTGGCAATCCATTGCTGCAATTTGTCCGAAGCATGGCCGGAAGCGATCGTCTCCGCCGCCATGGCCACTCCGTCTTTAAGCGAGTCGGCGCGCCCTGCGACATAGATGCACGCGCCGGCGTTCGCCAGTACGATATCGCGATAAGCGCTCTTCTCTCCGCCGAGCACTCGGCGGATGATCAGCGCGTTCTCCATCGCGTTGCCGCCTTGTACGGCTTTCAGCGAGACGGTCGCCAGGCCGATCTCTTCGGGCGTAACGTCGTAGGTGACGACCTCTCCGTCCCGCAGCTCCGACACCTGCGTCGGCGCCGAAATGCTGATCTCGTCCAGGCCGTCGTGGCTGCCGACGACCATCGCCCGCTTCAGGCCGAGGCCGGACAACACTTCCGCGACCGTGGAGGTGCGGGTGCGATCGTACAAGCCGATCATCTGGCGGTCCGCCCTCGCCGGGTTGGCCAGAGGACCGAGCATATTGAAGATCGTACGGACTCCAAGCTCTTTGCGCGGAGCGGCTGCATGCTTCAGAGCCGGATGGTAGAGCTGCGCGAACATGAAGCAGATGCCCGTCTGTTCCAGACATTCGGCCGCCTGCTCCGCCGTCAGGTTGATGTTGACGCCGAGCGCCTCCAGCACGTCCGCGCTGCCGGCTTTGCCTGACATCGCGCGGTTGCCGTGCTTGGCGACTCTCACTCCGGCCGCGGACGCGATAATCGCCGATGCCGTCGAAATATTGAACTTGTGGACGCCAGAGCCTCCCGTGCCGCACGTGTCGAGCAAGTCGCTATTCTCCGTCGCGACCCGGTTGGAGAGCGCCCTCATCGCTTCCGCGAAGCCGAGAATCTCGTCCGTCGTCTCGCCTTTCATGCGCAGCGCGATGATCGTCCCGCCGATCTGCGCCGGAGTCGCCTCTCCTCTCATGATCGTCGTCATTACGCCGAATGCTTCTTCCCTCGTCAAGTCGTCCCCGCCCATCAGCTTGGAGAGCGCCTGCGGCAGGCTAATCGCGATCGTTTCGTTCATTTTCATCGAATCCCCCTCCTGATTAATCGTAATCCAGATTCGTGCGCCGATCTCCCGCCAGCACGGGCGAGAAGTCGCTAACGCTTCGTTTCGCCGCTCCCGACGGAGGGAACGCCGCTTCCGCCGCCCGGATCGCTTTGAGCATCCCTTTGGCTTTGTTCTGCGTCTCCACGTACTCGTTCTCCGGAACGGAATCCCAGACGATGCCGGCTCCGGCCTGCACGTACGCTTTGCCATGCTTGAAAATGATCGTACGGATCGTGATGCACGTGTTCAGGTTGCCCGAGAATCCGAGATAGCCGATCGCTCCCGCGTACGCGCCGCGCGCTTCGTTCTCCAGCTCCGCGATAATCTCCATTGCCCGCAGCTTCGGCGCTCCGGAGACGGTGCCCGCCGGAAGGCACGACAGGAAGGCGTCGTAAAAGTCTTTGTCCGGACGCAGCTGGCCCGTCACGTTCGAGACGATGTGCATCACATGGGAGTAACGCTCGATCTCCATGTAGCTATCGCATTTGACCGTGCCGAACGCGGACACCCGGCCGAGATCGTTGCGGCCCAGATCGACGAGCATGACGTGCTCCGCGCGCTCTTTCTCGTCCGCCAGCAGTTCGCGCTCGAGCTGCAGGTCCTCCTCCGGCGTTTTCCCCCTCGGTCTCGTTCCGGCGATCGGGCGCGTTTCCACTTTGCCGTCGTCGACTTTGACCAGCAGCTCCGGCGACGTGCCAACGATCACCTCGTCATCCAGCTTCAGCACGTACATGTAAGGCGACGGGTTCATTGTCCTGAGCACGCGGTAGACGTGAAGCGGATCTACCTCCGTCTCGATGTGGAACCGCTGGGAGAGCACGACCTGGAAAATGTCCCCGGCCCGAATGTACTCCTTCGCCTGGTTCACGTTGTCGATAAACTGCCGCTTCGTCAGGTTGGAGGAAACTTCTCCGAGATCGGGATCCTGCGGAGGCGTGCTTCTCGACGGCTGCACCGGAATCGGCTGCTGGATCCGACGGATCGTATCGTCGATCGCGTTAAGAGTCTCCAGATAGGAAGCCTCGATCCTCGCATCGCTCGCCCCTTCGGGAATATGGACGTTGCCGATGACCAGCACATGCTGCTTGAAATGGTCGAATACGATAATCCGGTCGCAGAACATAAATTGCATGTCGTCCATGTCGAGATCGTCTTTCTTGTGCGGAGGCAGCTTGCGCTCGTAATACTGAAGCAAGTCGTATCCGAAAAATCCGATCGCCCCGCCCGTAAACGGAGGCAGCTCGGACAGCGCCGGACTGCGATAGCCGCGGAGCTTCTCTCTGAGCAACTGCAGCGGTTCCGTCGTCGCGTGCGATTCGACTTTGCCGTTCCGCTCCAGCGTCAGCGCGTTGTGCTTAAGACGGAGCACGAGGAACGGATCCGTGCCGATATAGGAATATCTGGCCCACTTCGCGCCGCCCTCGACGCTCTCCAGCAGAAACGCCCGTTTGTCCCTGCTCAAGTGCTGGAACACCCGAATCGGCGTCTCCGTATCCGCCAGCAGCTTGCGCACGACCGGAATGACGTTGTACCGTCCTGCCATCGCTTTAATCTCCTGAAGCTCCCGTTGATCCATCGCAATCTCTCCCCCGTCGGCTTAGGCCGTACCGCTTCTTCTTGGCCGAAAATCAAAAAAGCATCTCTGCGCGCAGAGATGCGTTCATAGATAAGATTAGGTTGACCGACTTCCGCCTTGCGCAAGGCAACGCCATGCTGCACCCGGAATCGGCAACTCCGCTCATCTGATCTCAACTCTGCTAGGCTCGCATTCGCGTAAGTTGCCGTCCCTATGGCCGGCCGTTCCGCTCAACGTAATCTGTTTCTAACTATAACATTCGCGACTTGGGGCGTCAACGCCGGATTTATAGAGAATTTACGAACTTGGATATCCGGGCGGACGGACTGCGGACGAGGGGATGGCGAACGCGAGCGATGGTGGATTGGCGTACATTGGACGCTCGAATGGCGAACGTGCGGATGATGGACGGGCTGATGACGAACGTGCGGATGATGGACGCGCGAATGGCGAACGTGCGGATGATGGACGGGCGAATAGTTGACGGACAGACGAGCGAACGCGCGGTTTCAGTTCAAATCGACTGGCGAGAATTCGGGGCTGTTGCCGATCATACCCATACATCGGGAGGTGCCGCATACTTTCGAGTGATGCGCTTGCCTTGGGTGTTCGTCACAAGCGGTGTCGCTCGAGTCGGGCTGGCTTGTACTCCGGGCAGTGCGAAACAATTAAAGCGGATTTTCCGGCTTATTTCTCGGATAGCCCCATTTCCCCACTATTTAATGCGGAAAATCCGCTCTATTTTCTCCAAATTTGCGATTTTGCCGGATTTAAAGCGGATTTTCCGTCATTTGATCCCCCCGACCCCATAATCGCCAACTACCACAAGAGGCGGCTGGACTCCTCATCCAGCACATAAGCGCGGTTACGTTTCAACGCTTCCTTCTCCGGCTTGATCAGCCCTTTCCCCATCATGGCGCGAAGTACCTCTCGGCATGCCTCCGGGCCCCTCCTTAGACACCTGCGAACATCGCTCATCCTAATCGGGCGGCCCAACTGCAGTGCGTATCGAATCACCTCTCGCTCATACAGCGTCGCCTCCTTAAATAGCGCGGAATCCGCATTCGTTCCATATCTTCCATACAGTTCGAATAACGCTCGTCTGCATGCATCCGACTTTTTGTTCATCTCGTCAAATGTGAACGGGATATAACGTATGCCTAGCGCGGCCATCGAACGAACTTTATTTCGTTCGAAGTCGAATCTGGACCGGGTAATATTCCCGGCGTGTACGGCAAACCCTTCCCCCTCCAGTCCAAAGGCTACGGATTCATCGAAAGCATCGATATAAGCTTTGATTCCTGTAAGCGTCACAATTTCCTTCTCCAGCGTAATGCCGTCGAACGACTTCCTTACCGGCCAGATGATGTCGATCATCAGCTTGCGTTCGCCCTCTCCCTGATTCATGAGCAGCTCAAGGCGAGCTCCAGAAGCCCCCTGAATTTGTTTCTCAAGCAATTTTTTGTACGCTTGCTCTGCCATAGAACTCATACTACACTCCTCCTTTCGCTTAATAAAATAAAAACGCCGCCCACTCCCGAAGGAATGGAACGGCGCGTGCTTCGCGCTCATGTAAAAGCGGGAAAATTCAATGAAAATCTATCATCGAGAAAAACGATCTCTCGAAAACAGTTCTGCAATCCCACACATCTGCGTTACGCAAACTAAGACGCAACCACCAGATAAAACCGTCTCATTATATCGCATTAGCACAATGACATATTATAGTAACGCAACCGCTAGAAGACCCAGTCACGTTATATCGCTTTCGCAAAAAGACATACATATGAGAAACGCATCCGCTAGGTGACACTGTTACGTTATATCCCATTAGCACAATGACATACATATGAGAAACGCATCCGCTAAAATGACAATGTCACGCGATAACGCCTTACGAGCCATGCTCCTCCGCTCCCGGTGTCAAGACACAAAACCCGTCCTTGTCCGACCAGAGCCCCGGTCCGGCCAGAGCTTTGCTCCGCACAGTTGTCGCTGTGCTCCGGGCTTTTATTTCTCACCTAACCTGTCGCTGTGCGCTAAGCCCGCCCCACATCTCACCGGAACCGCCTCGTTGCCCCGCGCCGCAGAAGCTGCTACTTCGCCGCCAAATCCGGGCGAAGAGCTTGCGCGCGGTTCAGATAGACGTGCCGGATGTCCTTCTGGGCGGCGTCCGTGTTCACGAGCACCATCAGACGGATGCACTTCTCCAGGCTGCCCTTGACCGGCACCTCGATCGAGCACATGAGCGGCACGAGCTCCCAACCGGCCATCTGGCGGATGGCTCTGGCAGGGAACGTGGCGTCCAAATCCTGCGTGACCGTAACGAACACGCTGGCAATATCCTCCGGATCGAGTTGATTGACTTCGACAATTCCGTTAAGAAGCTCGATGGTCGCGTCCAGAATCGGATGCTCTTCGTTCTGTTCGACCGTGATGGCTCCGCGGATTCCCCTAACGCTCATGATTGTTTATTTCCCCTCTCTTAGTCCGTTCACAATGTCCGTCACCCATGCGGAAGGAACGTCGCGGCGAATTTCCACGCTTCCGATGGACGTAGGCACGACGAAAACCATATCGCCTACGGAAAATTTCTTGTCGTGCAGCATCGCGCTCATGATCGCGTCGGTCGGACAGCTGTCCGGAATCCGAACGGGCAGCCCTAACTTGCGGAAAAGGCGTTCGGTCGTCTCCTCGATGTCCGGGGAGTAGCCGAAACGACGGGCAAGTCGGGCCGAACCGACCATTCCGATGGCGATTGCCTCGCCATGCAGCAGTTCCCCGTAGCCGGCGACCGCTTCCAACGCGTGCCCGATCGTATGTCCCAGGTTCAAGATCGCCCGCAGATCGTTCTCCCGTTCGTCGCGCGAGACGACGATCGACTTCACTTTGCAGCCCTCGTACAGGGCGTAGCCGAGCGAGTCCGGCTCCAACGCCAGCAGCCGCTCCGCGTTATCGTCGCACCACGTGACGAAATCCGCGTTCCAGATAAGCCCGTGCTTGATCACCTCGGACAACCCGGCACGCACCTCTCGAACCGGCAGGCTCCCCAGCGTGTCCAGATCGTACAGCACGAATTCCGGCTGATGGAACGCGCCGATAATGTTCTTCGCGAGCCGGTGATTGACGGCTACTTTGCCTCCGACGCTGCTGTCGTGGGCCAATATCGTCGTCGGAATTTGCACGAACTTCACGCCGCGCATGTAAGATGCGGCGAGGAAGCCCGCCAGATCGCCCACGACGCCTCCGCCCAACGCGATAACGGTCGACTTGCGGTCCAAGCCCGCCTTCAGCGCCTGCTCTACGAGTATGTCGAGCATCTCGAGGGATTTGGAGGATTCTCCTGACGGCACGACGGAGCGAACGACCGTGTAGCCGCTCGCCCGTAAGCTCTCTTCTACGCGCGAAGCGTATAAGCCTTCCACGGCGGCGTCGGTCACGAGCAGGACCGGGGACTTGACGGGAAAACCCCGCTCGGCGAATTTCCGTCCCGATTCCGCGATCAATCCCGCGCCGATATAGATCGGATAGGAGCGTTCCCCGAGATCCACGGTCAGCTCTCTCGTTCCGGCCGCCATTAGTAGGACTCTACCTGTTTGATGTAGTTGTCGAGGTTCGCTTGGATTTCTTCGACGGAATCGCCGCCGAACTTCTCGAGGAACGCCTTCGCGACCTCCCAAGCGACGACATGCTCCATGACGACGCTCGCAGCGGGAACGGCGCAGGCGTCGGAGCGCTCTACTTGCGCGGTGAACGCTTCCTTCGTATCGATGTCCACGCTGGCCAGAGGTTTGTATAGCGTCGGAATCGGCTTCATGACGCCGCGCACGACGATCGGCTCGCCGGTCGTCATCCCGCCTTCGAACCCTCCGGCCCGGTTGGAGCCTCTATGAAAGCCTTTCTCTTCGGAATACAAGATTTCGTCGTGCACCTGCGATCCCGGAATGCGGGCCGCTTCAAAGCCGATGCCGACCTCGACGCCCTTGAAGGCGTTGATCGAGACGACGGCCTGAGCGATGCGCCCGTCCAGCTTGCGGTCCCATTGAACGTGGCTGCCGAGACCGACGGGAAGCCCCGTAACGATGCATTCGACGACGCCGCCGATCGTGTCTCCGTCCTTCTTCATTTGGTCGATCAGCTCGATCATTTTCTGTTCCGCGTCTTTGTCCGCGACCCGGACGGGCGACTCTTCCGTCACCGCGATCAGCTCGTCGATCGGTATATTGGGCGCCGCAGCTTCGATCCCTCCGATCGAAACGACGTGTCCGGCCACCCGGATGCCGAACCGGCCGAGCAATTGCCGCGCGATCGCGCCTACGGCGACGCGCGCCGCCGTCTCGCGGGCGCTGGAGCGTTCCAGGACGTTGCGCAAATCCCGCAAATGATACTTCAAGCCGCCGTTCAAGTCGGCGTGTCCCGGACGGGGACGGAAGACGCGGCGCTTCGTCTCGTCTCCTCCTTCGACCGGCTCGACGTTCATCACCGAAGTCCAGTGCTTCCAATCTTTATTCTCCACGACGACCGCCACCGGGGCTCCGGTCGTGCGGCCGTGCCTGACGCCGCCTACGATCTGCGCCGTATCGGTCTCGATTTGCATGCGGCGGCCGCGCCCGTGTCCCTTCTGACGGCGCTGCAATTGAAAGCTCAACGCTTCGAAATCCAATTCCAGATTGCTCGGCAATCCTTCGATAATCGCGGTAAGCTGCGGGCCGTGCGTTTCTCCCGCGGTCAAATAACGTAAACTCAACTCCGGTTCCTCCCTTTATCCACGCAAACCCATGCCTATCTCTGCCCATTATAGTACAGCGTTAAAGCGTTTGACAAGAAAAGAGCCCGTCACGTTCGGACGGACTGCTTCTTGCCGGCTTTCGATATCGGCGCTCCCGGTTCCCTCATATGCCCGAGAAGCTCCACGTTATCCAGGCCCAATATTTGCGCGCATTCTTGTACGGTTATCAATCCTCGCCGATAAGCCGCGATCACTTTGCGTTTGTCCATAGACACCCTCCACCGTGGCCCGATTAGCCTTATTATCGGTCGGGAGCCTAGTTAAAATACCTCAATTCACGCGTCTGTAGAAAAAGTATCCGCCGTCTCCAGCCCGTACTGTCCCGGCGAGAAAATCTGCTCGGTGCTGCCGACGAACAGCAGTCCCCCCGGCTTAAGCGCGTGCGCGAATTTGCCGTACAAGATGTGCTTGGCATCCTCCGTGAAATAGATCATCACGTTCCGGCACACGATCAGATCGAATTGGCCCCCGAACGCGTCGAGCAGCAAATTCTGCTTCTGGAACTTGATCGCCTTCTTCAGCCGGCCGTCGATGCGGAAAGCGCCGTCCTCCGGAACAAAATACTTCGACTTGAACTCGGCCGGCACATCCCGGAGCGAACGCTCCAGATAAACGCCTTCCTTGGCCTTCGCGAGAACGCCGTCGTCGATATCGGTGGCCAGCACCGTCGATCTGTCTAGCGCGCCGAGCGAATCCATGATCATAGCCAGCGTATACGGCTCTTCTCCGGTAGAGCAAGCGGCGCTCCAGATGCTCAATCGGGAAGACTGGTTCAGCATTTGCGGCAGAAACTTCTCCCTGAGCACCTGCCAGCGGTTCGGATTGCGCCAAAACTCGGAGACGTTGATCGTCATCCGATCGAGAAATTCATTGCGCAATCTCGCTTCCGCCGACAGCGCCGAGAAATATTCTTCGAACGACCGGTAACCGTGCTTCAGACGCAGCGTCGTCAGCCGTCGCCTCATTTGATTTTCCTTGTATTGGGACAGATCGATGGAGGTCAGCCTTTTGATATTCACGACAAACCGCGAAAAATCCTCATCCTCGGTCAAGCTCGCGCTCGCGCCCGGAACGGAACGAATGTCTCCCATGACGTTCTGCTCTCTCCCTTATATCCACGCCTGAATCGCCCTGTCGTAGGACACCAGTTCGTCTTCCGAGAAGAAGATGGCGATCTCCCGCTCCGCATTTTCCAGCGAGTCGGCGCCATGAATCAAATTGAAGTTCGTATGTACGGCGAAGTCGCTGCGAATCGTTCCCGGAGCGGCTTCCAGCGAATTGGTCTTGCCGATCAGAGCGCGGCAATGCGCCACCGCCTGATCTCCTTCCCACACCATCGCGAATACCGGTCCCGACGTAATAAACTGGAGCAGCTTCTCGTAGAAATCTTTGCCTTTATGTTCCGCGTAATGCCGTTCGGCCCGCTCCCGGGACACTTGCATCAGCTTGGCGCCGGCCAGCTTAAGGCCCTTGCGTTCGAAGCGGGCAACGATCTCGCCGATCAGGCCGCGCTGCACGCCGTCGGGCTTCACCATCAAGTAGGTTCTTTCCATGCTTCTCCCCCTTCCAAGTTCATCCTGCTTGCGTACCGTTTATTTTACCATAAATACAGAGCTTCATGACAGCTTAGTAGCTTCGTTTCGCCACGAATCGCGCGATATCCGCCAAATTCCGCTTCGCCGGGATGTCCGGCAGCGTATCCAAGGCTTGCAGCGCCTTGGCGATGTACCGCTCCGCCATTCGCTCCGCTTCGCGGATGCCTTTGCTTGAACGCACCAGCTTAACCGCCGCGGACGATTCGGAGCGACCGTCGCCGGCTTTGATCGCCTCGATCTCCTCGAGCAGACGATCGCGAATCGCGTCCTCCCGCAAGGCGTACAGAACCGGCAGCGTGACGTTCCCCTGTCTTAGATCGCTGCCCGGAGGCTTCCCGATCGCTTTCTCGGTGCCGCACAGGTCGAGCAGATCGTCCATAATCTGAAAGTTCATGCCCAGATTGTAACCGAACCGGTACAGCGCGCTGCCGACTTTCGGCGTCGCCCCCGTCGCGATCGCTCCCAATTGGCAGCTTATGGCGATGAGAAGCGCCGTTTTCCGCCGGATTCTTCGCAAGTAATTGCGAACGCTCTGATCGACGTTGAAAAAATCGCGGATTTGCTCCATCTCGCCGATGCACACCTGAACGATCGTTCCGGACAGAATTTGGTGAATGCGCGGCTTGTCCAGTTCGGTAATGACCGTCAGCGCCTTGGCGTAAATATAATCTCCGGTGAACATAGCGATCCGGTTATCCCACTTCGACTTCACCGTCAATTGGCCGCGGCGCGTATCGGCATCGTCGATCACGTCGTCGTGCACCAGCGTGGCCATATGGATCAGTTCGAGCGGCACCGCCACCTTCTTGAGCGTCTCCAGCGAATAGTCGCCGAACTTGCCCGCCAGCAGCACGAGCACGGGTCTGATCCTTTTGCCGCCCGCCTTCAGCAGATGAAGCGACGTTTCGCTCAGGATCGGCAAATCGGAGGTGACGGTGAGAGCCATCTGATCCTCGATCGCCTGCAATTCGGATTTTAACGAAGCGTAGAGCTGCATTAATTTCATAAGTTCACCTGTGGTTGGATAGGTTATCTAAAAGATAGGGCAGCGGCAATTCCGCCATGTCGGGCTCGTTTTCCATAAGACCCAGCTCTTTCGCGTAACGAAAATAAAGCTGGAGCCCCGCTTTCTGTTCCGCGCCGAAATCATGGCGCAGGTTGCCGAAGTAACCGTTCCAGTACCCGGCCGTCCCGCCGATCTGGCGAATCGCTTTGTCCACGATCGGCTCGATATTCCCTTGCGACTTGCTCTTGCTGGCGGACAAGCTGTCATAGATGGCCCGAATCGCTTCGGGATAACGCCGAGCGGTCTCCTTGCGCACCGCCCAGAGCGCGTAAGTCATCCAATGGCCGGTCCAGACGTTCCATACTTCCCCCAGATCGAGAACCCGGTATCCGTGGTCCGTCCATGAAGCCCGGATCGCGTGATCCCCGATCAAGAGCGCGGCATCCGCGTTTTCCAGCATCTGTTCCAGCGACGGCTCCGCGTCCTCGTATACCGGCTTGCCTCCGTAAAATTTCTCCATGATGATTTTAAGCAGATTAACCGATGTCGCGGAAGTCGTCGTGAGCGCGATCTTGCCGTGCAGCACCCTCTCGAGCGGCGACTTGAGGAACAGCAGAATCGACTGCACCCTCCCGAACGAGCTGACCGACAGGTTCGGCAGCAAATAATAGGATTCCGAAGAAATCCCGTAGGCGTAGGACGAGATCGCCGCCAAATCGATTTCACCCGATCTTAGCTTGCGGTTAAGCGTCGCGGGCATATCCGAATGGATTTCGGTCGAAAACGGCAGCCCATTCGGATCGAAATGGTGAAACACCGGCCAAGCGTTCGTATAAGAGATGCGGCCGAGCCGAATCGGCCGCGCGTTCGTATTATTCATCGGACGATCCCCAACTTCGATATAAATTGTGTTCGATGCCCATGCCGTCCATCGTTTTGCCCACGATAAAGTCGACGACGTCTTCCAGCGACTGAGGTCCGTTATAAAACGCGGGCATCGCCGGAATGATCCGCACGCCGAGCCGCGACAGCTTGAGCATGTTTTCCAGATGTATGGCGCTGAGCGGAGTTTCCCGCGGCACCAATAGAAGCGGACGCCCTTCCTTAAGCATAACGTCGGCGGCTCTCGTCAGCAAATTCGTGGAGGCGCCGCTCGCGATCGCGGATAGCGATCCCATCGAGCATGGCACGATGGCCATCCCCTCGCAGCGGAACGAGCCGCTGGCGATGCTCGCCCCGATGTCGCCTAACGGATGGTACGTCATTCGTCCTTCCGCCTGGGCGGAATCGAACGCCGTATTTATACATTCTACCCGATTCGCGACGTTCCAGCCTAATTCTTCCTTCAGAACGCGCCAGCCTGCGTCGGATACGACCAGATGCAGATGAAAACCGGCAGTTAACAATTGCCGGCACAAAGTTACTCCATATATGGCTCCGCTAGCCCCGGTAATGCCGACGACCCATCGCTTGACGGAATCTTTTTGATCGTTTACCACGCTCTGAACACCACCAGGTCGATAAACGTAAAGACGAAAATGACGGCGCTCAGAATGCCGTTCATCGTGAAGAAGGCGGCGTTCAGCTTGCTGAGATCGTTAGGTTTGACGAGTCGGTGTTCGTACAGGAGCAGCGCGGCCGAGACGATCATTCCCGCGAAGTACCACCAGCTGAGGTCGGTCAACGCCAGTATCAGCGCGAACCCGACTGCCGTAAGCACATGGAACGCGCGGGCGATCCAGAGAGCGCCGGCGATCCCGAACCGGGCGGGGATCGAATGCAAGCCTTCCTTGCGGTCGAATTCAACGTCTTGGCAGGCATAGATGATGTCGAAGCCGGCGCTCCAAAGCGCAACGGTCACGTACAGGATCATCGCCTCCAAGGTGACGCCGCCCGTCACGGCGACCCATCCTCCGAGCGGAGCCAAACCGAGCGTCAGACCTAGCACGATGTGGCAGGCCCATGTAAAACGCTTCGTATACGAATAAATAACCGTCATGAACACGGCGATAGGCAGCAGTTTTACAGCCAACGGATTCAGCTTTGCCGCCGCCCAGAACAGCAGCACGAACGATACGACAATATAGACGATAACCTCGGTCGACTTCAACAGACCGGCAGGCAGCGCCCGACTGGCCGTTCTCGGGTTGCGGGCGTCGATCGCCTTGTCGATCAGTCTGTTCAGCCCCATCGCCGCCGTTCTGGCGCCGATCATCGCCAGCAAAATCCAGCCGCACTCGCTCCATTCCGGAAGCCGTTTCTCGACGGTCACGGCACCGAGAATAGCGCCGACATACGCAAAAGGAAGGGCGAACAGCGTATGCTCGAATTTAATCATTTCCAAAAAAACGCGCAGTTTGGCGATCATCCGATTTCATTCCCTTTCGTGCCCATATGCAGCGCGGCCACGCCTCCGAAGAACGGATAGGCTTTCACGTTGCGCATGCCGATTTCCCGGAACAGCTCCGCGAGAGCCTGGAGATCGGGAAAAGCCGCAAGCGATTCCGGCAGCCACCGGTATTGCTCGTAGCTTTTGACGAACCACTTTCCGAATAGAGGCATCACTTTCTCGAAATAAAAATAATAAATGCTCTTGAACGGCTGCCAAGTCGGCTTCGACATGTCCAGGCATACGATTTTGCCGCCGGGTTTGACGACCCGTTTCATCTCTTTCAACGTCTTGACGATGTCCGGGACGTTGCGCAATCCGAAACCGATCGTGACGAAGTCGAACGTGTTGTCCTCGAAGGGAAGCTTCATGGCGTTTCCTTGCACGAGCGTAATCTGCTTGCCGAAGCCGGACTTGTCCACTTTCGCCTGTCCGATGTCCAGCATGTTGCGGCTGAAGTCCAGTCCCACCGTTTCGCCGCCCCGGCTCGCCTTGGCCAGCGCGATCGTCCAATCGCAAGTGCCGCAGCACAGATCAAGCGACGATTGGCCCGGCTGGATGTCCATCTTGCGCATCGTAAACCGGCGCCAGGCTTTATGCCTTCTGAAGCTGATGATATCGTTCATCAAGTCGTATTTAGGCGCGATGCGTTCGAATACCTCGTGAACGTGCCGCTCTTTCGATTTCGCGTCCATCATTCTGTCTATCCCAGCTCCTTCAATGCGGTTGCCCGTCGCTGTCCCGTCGCGTTCAGGAAAGGTTCGAGCAGCGGCTGCAGCTCCTTCATCAGCTTGTCCGACTGCAGCCTCTGGATCAGCGCCTGCAGTTGGGAGGCGGATTGCCTCAGCAGCGCGGCCAGCTTGTCGACGACTTCGTACTTGAGAAGAAGCGGCTTAAGCAGGCCCGAATCCCCCTTGCCTTCGACAAGGAGCCGGCGGTCCTCTTCGGAGCCTTCCTGCAAAATGTGCCACACGCCCCAGCTGTCCGCCAGAGACGACGTTCGCTCCACTTTGCCGATTTCCTGCAGCAGCAGCTCGCAACGGCTGAATCGGTTCACGATGTCCGGCCAGAGCTTCGCGTGCAGACCGTTCATGACGCCCGTGAACGAAAGGAACAAGCCGGACTTTAATTCGGCGCCGAAATGAAGATACTCTTCCGCGCTCAATTTCATTTGTTTGAGCTTGCCGTAGAAGCTCATCTTCAGCCGGTTGATGTCGCAGACCGCTTCGCTCAGACGGCGAATCGTCTCGATCTGCCCGGCTTGCGACAGCAGGTGGTAGAAGCGGCTGCTGAAATAATCGCCCGCCAGCACCCGAAGCTGCTGCGTACGCATGCCTTTCGTGCCGACCTCCGCGGCTCCCGCGGCGTTTTCGACCATGTCGTGGGTGTCCAGTCCCATTTGCACGAGGGTGGTGACGACCGACAGCAAATCCTTGTGCGAAGCCGCCAGCGGTTGATGGCTCAGCACGGTGTATAGCAAAGAAATCCTGCCCCGCGGAAATTCGGGCAATTCCGTATGCAAGGCGATCATATCGTGGTTCATATACTTGCTCGCCAATTGGTCAATTCGTGTTCTGCTCATTGCTTCCGCCTCCGAACTAGCTGCCAGGCCGCCGTTAACGGCGTTTATCCTAACTAGTATAACATATCCTTGAAAAACACGCATAAGCCAAGGACTTTGTTCATGAATTTGCAAAATTTTCGAGCCGTCGCCGTCCCGCGGGCGTTATCGTCCAGCGAACGTTCGGCCAGTGCTCCGGCGGCACTACCTGGGTCTGGGGGTTCTCGGCTGATTGCTTCAGCTTGGCCAGCTGTTCGTCCGTCCAATCGGTTTTTCGGGTTTCCGCGGCAAGCAGCAGCGTTATTCGCTCCCCCCGCTCCTCGAATACCCGGATCAGCACCTGTTTGACGTTGCGAACGTCCGAAAAAGCGTAGTCGAGCAGAAGCGCGATGTCCCGCTGCAGACCGTCAAGTTTGTCGCCTCGCAGATCGACCGCCAGAATCGCGTGATTCCAGACGACCTTGATCGGCCGATTGACGAGCGGAATCGCCGACATCGCGTCCACGAGACGGTCGTCCGTCAACCACCCGACCGGCGCGGGTTCGAATACGGATACGGTTGATAGACGTTTGTTCAGATCGCGCTCTGCGGATGGCAGCTGGCCGAGCAGCAGCACGGCCGCGAATCCCGCCAAGACGAGAGCGGCCCAAGAGATAGGGCGGCGATTGCGCATGGCGATTTCCCCTTTGCGTTAGTTGTTCGAAAAGTCCGATTCGCCCTCCGGAAATGGGAACGACATCGGTCTCCGAACGACTTCTTGTCCGTTCGAGAGGCTCCTCCATACTCATTGTACATATAAAAAGGGCAGGCTATGCCTCCGCCCTGCCCTCTCTTATTCAAACATCCGTCTCCAAGGTTCCGTGTTTCGTCAAGATGGTTGCTTTACCCCTGATTTTCATCGCGGACGTATGGTCGGTGAATTGAACGATCAGCACTTCTCCCTTGTCGAGCTTTTCCGTATGGTGAAACTTCGTGTCCTGCCCTCTCGTCAATCCGATGACCTGTACGCCGTTGTCCTTGGCTTTAATGACGATATATTCCTGTTCCGTCTCCATA
>JAEZZE010000269.1 GCA_023418755.1 Bacillota bacterium
GGCCAGCAGCGCCAGCCCGTTCACGCTCCAGGTCACCTGCTTGCGCGCCATCTTCCGGATCAGCTCGGGAGCCGCGATCGCATACCCGAGCCGAAGGCCCGGAATGGCGTAAAACTTCGTCATCGAATGCATCAGCAGCACGTGCGGAAAGCTTCGAAGCTCGGGCAGCAGCGTTTCGCGCTCGGCCGGAGCGATGAAATCGATGAAGGCCTCGTCGACGACGACGTACGCCGAACGCCGGGCGGCCAGATCGGCGATCTCCCTCAGATGAGGCAAGGAATACGTCAGGCCGGTCGGATTGTTCGGATGCCCGAGGAACAGCAGGTCCGCCTGCTCAAGCAAAGCGTCCAGCTCGGCCGGTTCGGCTCGGTATCCGTTCGCTTCGCGCCCGACGACCGTCCGTACCTTCGCACCGTAGGCTTCGGCAAGCTGGGCGTATTCCGAGAAGCATGGAGCGACGATGCCGACCGATCGAATGTCCAAGCCGGACAGCGCGAGCGCGATGCACTCCGCGGCCCCGTTGCCGATCAGCAACTCGTCTTCCGCGACGTTCAGCCGAGAGGACAGAAGGCTCTTCAGCTCGCGATGGCCGGGATCGGGATAGTTGACGATCGCCGTCTGTCCGTCTCTTATCGCTTCCAGGGCCAACGGGGGCGGACCGAGCGGATTGATGTTGGCGCTGTAATCGAGCCACTCTCCCGGCCGAACGCCGAACCTCGCCGAGGCGGTCCACAGGTCGCCCCCATGCCCGTAAGGCTCCAGTACGCCTTCGCTCCTTGTCATCGCGATCCCTCCATGCCTTCGCTCATCATTTCGTACAGTTTGCGAATATCCAGATGCGCCCGTACATGCTCGGCCAGCCGGTCGAACTCCGCTTCGCGAAGCCGGCCGTAGTTCAACTCCCCCGCGACGGGATGCCATCCTTTAGACCTTCGAATCGCATTTAACCAATCGCGCCTGAATCCGTCGTTATGAAAAATACCGTGCACGTACGTCCCCCATGCCCTGCCGTCTTGCGATCGGGCACCTTCCCGGTACGGAGGGCCGTCCCGGCCTTCGGCGGAAGCCAGGCTGAGCGGATGCGCGACCGGCCCCGTAAAGGCGGTCCGGCCCATATGAATCTCGTACCCTTCGATCTCGTGGCTCGCCTCCCGCCGTTCGCCGCCCAAGCCCGCGCCGATGCTCCAGCCTTGCGCCCGTCCCGTCACGCGTTCGGTTTTCTTGTCCCGTCCGAACGTCGTCTCCATCGGGAAGATCGCCAGTCCCGGCAACGAAGCATGGGCGGATTCGATTCCTTCGGGATCGTTCAGCCTCTCTCCGAGCATTTGGTAGCCTCCGCAGATGCCGGTCAGCCAGCCTCCCCGCTCGTAATGGTCCAGGATGAGCCGATCGAGCCCCGTCTCCCGCAAGAATTGCAAATCTTCCGCGGTGTTCTTGGTCCCCGGCAGGACGACCGCGTCCGGGAAGCCGAAGTCCTCCCTCGCGGACGCGAAACGGACGTTGACGTCCGCTTCGGCGAGCAGCGGGTCGATATCTGTGAAATTCGACCAGCGCGGCAGTCGGATCGCGACGATATCCACCCGGTCGCCGCGCTCCATCGCATTGCCCGAGGGCGGGCGGAACGAGAGCGAGTCCTCGGATTCCAGCCGCAGGTCCGGGATGAAGGGAATGACGCCGACGACCGGCTTGCCGGTGCGCCGTTCCAGCCATTCCAACCCCGGCCTGAGCAGCTCGACGTCGCCTCTGAATTTGTTGATGACGAAGCCCTTGACCCTGTCCCGTTCTTCCGGCTCCAACAGCTCCAGCGTGCCAACGATGGCGGCGAAGACGCCGCCCCGGTCGATATCCGCCGCGAGCAGCACCGGAGCGTCCGCCCAGGCGGCCATCCGCATATTGACGATGTCGCGGTCCTTCAGATTAATCTCCGCGGGACTCCCCGCGCCTTCCAGGACGACGATTTCGTACTTCGAGCGAAGCCGCTCCAGCGCCGCGCGGGCGATCTCCCCGGCTTCCGCCAAGTATTCGCTGCGATAGACGTACGCATCCATCGTCCGGTAGGGCTTGCCGTGTACGACGACCTGCGACGCCCGGTCGGACGACGGTTTGAGCAGGATCGGATTCATATCCGTCGTAGGCGCTATGCCGCAGGCATCGGCCTGCATCCCTTGCGCCCGGCCGATCTCCTTCCCGTCCGGCGTTACGCAGCTGTTCAGGCTCATGTTCTGGGACTTGAACGGCGCAACCGTCCAGCCGTCCTGCGAGAATATCCGGCACAGGGCGGCGGCAAGCACGCTCTTGCCGACGTCCGAGGCCGTTCCCTGCACCATTAACACCCGGGAGACGGCTTTATCCCTGCGCCCGCTTCCGATTTCCGCGACAGCCCGCTTCCGTTTCACGCACGTCATCCCGGGGACACTCCCGCGCTCTCGAACGTCGCCATCTCTTTCATGATGCGGGAGGCGGCGTCAAGGAAATGAAAAGCGAGCACCGCGCCGGTGCCCTCGCCCAGCCTCATGTCCATATGAATCATCGGCGACAGCCCGATCTTCTCCAGCATGCTTCGGTGTCCCTGCTCCAGCGAGAGATGCGAAGCGAGCATATAAGGCGCGCCGGCGGGCACAAGCCGGCCGGCGACCAGGGCGGCGGCCGACGAAATAAAGCCGTCGACGACGACGAGCGATCGGTGGGCGGCCGCGCCCAGAATGACGCCGACGAGGCCGGCGATCTCAAGCCCGCCCAGCTTGGCGAGCACGTCCAGCGGATCGTTCGGATCGGCGGCGTTAACCTCCAGCGCCCGCTCGATAACGCGCCGCTTATGCAGCAGCCCGGCATCGTCGATGCCGGTGCCGCGCCCGACCGCCTGCTCCGGCGTCAAACCGCCGAGCGCGATCAGGATGGCCGCGCTCGCCGTCGTGTTGCCGATGCCCATCTCTCCTGTCGCGAACACGCGCGTGCCGGCTTCGGCCAGCTCGGCGACGACGCCGTATCCGACTTGAATCGCCGCGATCGCCTCGTCTCTCGTCATCGCCGGGCCGCGGGCGATATTCGCCGTGCCCGGGCGGATTTTGCGCGAGACGAGCCGCGGATGCGACAAGTCGGCGTTCACGCCGACGTCCACGCAGACGACGTCCGCTCCGGCCTGTCGGGCGAGTACATTCACCGCCGCGCCGCCGTTCAGGAAATTCAGCACCATCTGCGGGGTCACCTCCGCCGGAAAAGCGCTGACGCCTTCCTCGCATACGCCGTGGTCGCCCGCCATCACGATGACCGCTTTGCGCGACAGATCCGGCATCGCCTCTCCCGTGACGCCTGCCGCTTGCTTGGCCGCCTCCTCCAGCTTGCCCAGGCTGCCCGGAGGCTTCGCGAGGCTGTCCAGCCGCGCTTGCGCCGCCCGGATCGCGTCGTCGTCAAGCGGGCGGATGCGCTCCGCGATCGCTTGGATTTCGTACGGCATGTTCGTCGTCATCCGTCTACCTTCCTCTCAGCAAAATTTGCGGCACGCCGCTGTCGGGGTGCGCAAGCACGATCGGCTCCGTTCCGTATACTTCGTTCACCAGCTCCGGCACGAGCACCTCTTCGGGCTTTCCTACCGCTACCGCCTTGCCGCCGTGCAGCACCAGCAGCCTGTCGCAATATTGCGCGGCCAAATTCAAATCGTGCAGCACCGCGACGACGGTCAGCCCGTTGTCCCGCTGCCAATTGCGAATATAATCCATCATTTGAAGCTGAAAGCCGATGTCCAGGAACGTCGTAGGTTCGTCGAGCATCAGCACGACCGGCTCCTGAACGAGAGTCTTGGCCAGGGCTGCCCGCTGCCTTTCCCCTCCGCTCAGCTCGCTGACCGGCCGGGAGGACAGCCTTGACAAATCGAGCTCCTCCATCACCTTGCCGATCAGCTCCGCGGGATCTTCCTTCTCTCCGCCCAGCCAGCTCTGGTACGGATAACGTCCCATCTCGACGACCTCTCGCACGGTATATCCGAGCGGGGGAAGCGCGTCCTGTTGAAGAACGGCCAGCAGCCTGGCCAGCTCCTTGCGGGCATAGCCTTCCAGCTCCCGGCCTCCGAACGAGATCTCTCCCCTGCGGGGCCGCTCGATTCCGGACAGCAGCTTGAGCAGAGTCGACTTGCCGCTTCCGTTCGGACCGATAATGCCGTAAAACTCTCCCTTGCCTATCCGGACGTCGACCCCGCGCAAAATATCCGTCTCGCCGATCCGATAGTCGAGCGCTTTGGCCTCGATCATGCTTTCGCCTCCCCGCCTTTCGTTTTCCTCTTCCAAAGCAAATAAGCGAAAAACGGAGCGCCGATAAACGCCGTCACGACGCCGAGCGGAATTTCCTTCGGGCTGAGCGCCAGGCGGGCGATCGTATCCGACCAGAGCACGTATACGCCGCCCATGACGATCGACAACGGCACGACGATCCGGTTATCCGGTCCGACGACCAGCCGTACGAGATGGGGTACGACCAAGCCGACGAAACCGATGACGCCGGACACCGATACCGCCGCCGCCGTCAATAGCGTAGAGACGATCAGCACGGTCAGCTTCGTCCGCTGCACGTTCACTCCCAGATGCATCGCCTGCCGCTCCCCGAGCGCGAACAGATTAAGCTGCCGGCTCAGCGAGATCAGCACGACGGCGCCGATGACGACATAGGGAAGAACGATCAAGGAGTGATTCCAGCCGCGCATCGACAGACTTCCCATCATCCAGAACACGATCTCGTTCACGACGCTCTTCGAGAGAGACACCATGAACGACACCATCGAGCCGAAGAAGGCCTGAACGACGACCCCGGACAGAATCAGCGTCTCCAGCTCCATTCTGCCCCGATGATAAGCCAGGCGCAGCACGATAAACAACGTGCAGAGACCGGTCAGGAAAGAAACCGCGGGAATCGTCCATTGGCCGATCCACAGCTGCAGGCCGAACAAAATGAGGAACGCCGCTCCGACCGAAGAGCCCGTCGCCACGCCGAGCGTATACGGATCGGCCAGCGGATTGCGCAGCACGCCCTGGAAGCCCGCTCCCGCAAGCGCAAGAGCCGCACCGACAAGCACCGCCAGCACGACCCGCGACAAGCGCACCTTCATAATGATCGTTTCGTCCGGATCGGCCGCTCCTTGCGATACGGGACCGAGACCGAACAGCTCGCTCGCGTAAGGAACGTGATGGAGCAGAATGCTCCACACCTTGCCGACCGGCACGTTCGCTCCTCCGAGGGAAAGGCTCAAGATTATCGAACAAAGGAGGAGCGCAAGGGCTCCTCCCATATAGATCGTCGATTTGCCGCGCATCCTATTTCACCTTGTCGGGATGAATCGCTTTCGCCATGTCGTACAATACGTTCGTCAAGCGCGGTCCGACGCGGCTGATCGAGTTGTCGTCGACCGCATGCAGTTGGCCGTTCTTCACCGCGTCGACGGCGTCGAAGCCCGGACGCTCCTTGATCGCCTGCGGGATGCCGAGATCGTAGTTCGGATTATGGGCGTAGATGATCACTTCCGGATTCGCCTGAATGACCGCTTCCGGATCGACCTCGAACCATCCGCTGTTCGCCTTCGACACGTTGTCTCCGCCGGCCAGCGTCAGCACTTCGTCCATATATTCGCCGCTGCCCACCGTCCAGCCGGCCGAGAACTCCATATACACTTTCTTCGGAGCCACGCCCTGCAGAGCGTCGGTCACCCGCTTCAACTCGTCCCGCATCGTGGCAACCACCTGCGCGGCGCCTTCCTGAGCGTTCATGATTTGTCCGACCGTCTCGATCTTCTCCATGACTTGCTCCAGCGTCTTCGGGTCGGAAGCGAACACTTTCACGTCCAGCCTGCGCAGCTCTTCTATGACGCTCGCCTGCATGCCGCTGTGCGCCAGTACGACGTCGGGCTTGGCGGCCAGCAAAGCCTCCAGGTTCGTGTTCATGTCGCCGACCTTGTCGAGCGCCTGCGCCTCTTCCGGGTAGTCGCTGTAGTTGTCTACCGCGACGACCTTGGCGCCGGCTCCGATCGCGAACATCGCTTCCGTCTCGGACGGGGCGATCGTAACGACTCTCTCGGGCGCTTGTTCGAAGACGACGTCCGTGCCCGTGCTGTCCTTCAGCGTCAGCGGATAGACCGTCTCGGACGGAGCGGCCGCTTCTTCGGAGCCCGTCGCGGAAGCGGAAGGCGAAGACTCCTGCGAGGCCGAAGGGCTCGGCGAAGCCGACTCGGAAGGCGAAGGGCTCGCCTTGTCCGCGCTATTGCCGCACGCGGCAAGACCTAGCGCCAACAGGGCGGCGGCCAGCCATAATCCGATTTTACTCCATATCCGTTTGTTCTCCTTCACAATCCATCTCTCCTCGAATTCTATTATGAGGAGCTTGACCGATTGAACGACCGACACGAAAAACCCTCTCTGCGAGATTTTACCGGAGAGAGGGTCAGCAAACAGGGAAAACGATACGCATAAGATCGTGAAGCATTCCCGAGTGAGCCGTATCCTTATCCGCGAAGGATTTCGTCTGCTGCATCTTAAGGCAGGTCTCCTGACTTATAGGTTCGCGACGCGCCTCGCCTTCCCATCCGATCGGACAGTGGCTCCGAGGCCGTCCCTATATCACAGTGGCGGGACCGTGCCGGACTTGCACCGGCTTCCCTTTTAACCCGTTCCGCTTTCCGTCTATAAGTTGAACCACCCGATCTTCGGCGTATCTTTGGTTCAACATATATCGCGCAGCGCATTGGGCACCTTA
Source organism: Bacillota bacterium (assembly GCA_023418755.1). GTDB lineage: Bacteria > Bacillota > Bacilli > Paenibacillales > Paenibacillaceae > Cohnella. The sequence goes on from JAEZZE010000269.1 coordinate 6,733, forward strand.
AGATTTAGAGTCTATTCAATTGCCGCAAGCTACCAATCACTTGGAATTATAGCCCGGGAGGCAGGGGATTGCAACCGTTAATGCGGTTCGGTTCAAGCGGCACGCCGCCGAAGCTATTCGCAATAATACATGAATCCGATCGCGCCGACGCCCGTATGCGTACTGATGATAGGCGTCGTATCCTCGATATCGATCTTGTCGTAACCCGTCTTGGCGACGATCGTCTCCATCAGCTTGGACGCCAGCTCGTGCCCGGCGGCGTGAACGAGACCGACGCCCCGGACGACCTTGCCCTTGACATCCTCGGCGAACTGCTTCGCCAGGTACTCGACGATCTGGGCCTTGCTCCGCACTTTGGCGACCGGCGTATATTCGCCTCCGTCTAGACTCGCGATAATTTTGATCTTCAGCAGGGAACCGATCCAGGCTTTGCCTTTGCCGATGCGGCCGCCCTTGACCAGATTGTCGAGCGTATCGACGACGACGAACAGCTTCGTGTTGTGGCGAATCCGGTTCAGCCGCTCGACGATCTCGCCCATGCTCTTGCCGGCTTTGGCCATCTCCGCCGCCTCGACGACTTGAAAGCCGAGCGCTTTCGAAATATAGCGGGAATCGACCACGGTGACGCTCGCCTCCGACATTTCCGCGCCCATCTCGGCCGAACGGACCGTTCCGCTCATCTCTCCCGTCATATGGATCGAAAGAATGTCGCATCCGTCGCTGCCCAAGCGATCATAGGCTTCCAGGAAAGCTCCCGCCGGCGGTTGGGAGCTCTTCGGAAGCTCGGAAGAAGCTTGCATTTTTACGATAAACTCCGCGGGGCTAATGTTCACTCTGTCCAAATAAGTTTCGCTGCCGATGCTGATCGATAGCGGAACGACCTCGATGTCGTGCTCGCGCAAATCTTCGTTCGACAGATCGACGGTCGAATCCGTAACTATCTTGATTTTCCTCAAGTAGGCATCCTGCTTTCTTGGTGGTCTAAGCCGCGGCTTCCCATGTAGTCTATCATTCCCGCTTCGCCTGCCGCAACTCTCTTCCCCCTGCGGATTATTCCGATAGATGCTTGCGAATCAGCTCGGCCTTGAGATCCAGAACGGCCGGACTGTAGTTGACGCGATAAGGCTCCGGATTCAGCTTGCGCAGATGCTCCGGCCAGAACAAGGCGAGCTGGCGGGCATGCTCGTCGCGAATTTCGTCCAACGCCGGCAGTCGGCGGACGAGCTCGCCCTCCGAGATAACGGGCCGCAGCAACGGGACCGCCCGGTACCGGACGACGCGTTTGAAAAGATGGGGATGAAGCGGATCGAACAGCCGGAGCGGCTTTCCGCCCGCAATGTCCTCGTCTCCCGGAAGCGTCACGTAATCGGCTTCCGCCATGCCGTTGTCCTCGTTCACGATGCGGTACGCGTCCTTCACGCCGGGGTTCGAGATTTTCTCGGGGTTTCCGGATATTTTGATGACCGGCTCCAGCGCGCCCGCCTTCTCCCTGGCCACCAGCTTGTAGACGCCTCCCAGAGCAGGCTGGTCGAACGCGGTAATGAGCTGCGTTCCCACTCCCCAGCTGTCGATCTTCGCTCCCTGGGCCTTCAATTCGGCGATCAGATTCTCGTCCAGGTCGTTCGACGCCACGATCTTCGCGTCCGCGAACCCCGCCTCGTCCAGCATCTCCCGGGCGCGCTTCGACAAGTAAGCCAAGTCGCCGCTGTCCAGGCGGATACCCTTCAGCCGCTTGCCTCGCCGCTGCAGCTCGCGGGCGATGCGAATCGCGTTCGGAACGCCGCTCCTCAGCGTATCGTACGTATCGACGAGCAGCGTGACATGGTCGGGCAGCGCCTCGGCGTAATCGCGGAACGCGGCCTCTTCGCTGTCGCGGCCTTGGACCCAGGCATGCGCGTGCGTTCCCGCGGTCGGTATGCCGAACCGCATGCCGGCGAGCAGGTTCGACGTCGCATGGAAGCCGGCAATGTACGTGGCGCGCGCCCCCCAAATCGCGGCGTCCGCTTCCTGCGCGCGCCTCGTTCCGAATTCGAGCAGCAGTTCCTCGGGAGCCACTTGCTTGATCCGCGAAGCCTTCGTCGCGATCAGCGTCTGGAAATTCACGAAATTAAGCAGCGCCGTCTCGATCAGCTGGGCCTCGAATACGCGCGCTTCCACGCGAACGAGCGGCACGTTCGGGAACACGGGCGTCCCTTCCGGTACGGCATGAATGCTTCCGCCGAACTTGAAGCCGCGCAGCTCGTCGAGGAAGGCCTCTTCGTAATTTTCCTCCTGCGTTCGCAAATAACGAATCTCTTCCTCGCCGAACGCCAGCTTGCGCAAGTAGTCGACCAATCGCTCAAGGCCGGCGAACACCGCGTAGCCGTTGCCGAAAGGCAGCTAGCGGAAGAAAGCCTCGAATACGGCCCGTTCGTTCTTCGTGCCGCGTTTCCAATGCGCGTACATCATGTTGATCTGGTATTTGTCCGTATGGAGCGTCAGATTGGCCTCGCTCATGGCGGCAGCTCCTTTTCTATACTCGCGGTTATCGATAGTCCCGAACGACTTCGGCGCCAAGCACGTTCTCGAAATGCCCTAGCGCCCACTCGTGGCCTTGCGGGTTGAAGCTGGCGACGGCATCGGCGTGAACGACGGTCCGGAAGCCTTTGTTGTACGCGTCCACGGCCGTATGCAGCACGCAGATATCGGTGCATACGCCGATCAGATGAACCTCTCGCACGTCCCGCTCCCGCAGCTTCAGCTCCAGATCGGTTCCGCAGAAGGCGCTGTATCTCGTCTTATCCATCCAATAGACGCGGTCCGCTTCCGTCTCGTACCATTCGTCCAGCTTCCCGTACAGACGCCTGCCGGCCGTTCCCCGAATGTTGTGCGGAGGGAACAGCCGGGTTTCCGGATGGAGCTCGTCTCCGTCTTCGTGCAAGTCGACCGCCATCGCCACCCAGTCTCCCCGCTCCGCGAAGAGCCGCGTTATCTCGCGCACTCTATCCTCGATTGCGATGGCCGGTTCTCCGACCGGAAGCTTCCCGACGACGAAATCGACCGTATAATCGATTACGACCAAGGCTTTCATACGCTCATCTCCCAAAATATTTATTTGATACTATTAAACAGACAATATCAACAGAGACAAAGCAACGGTCCGAGAAGCTAGCGCGCCGGAATGGGATACGGGGCGGCGTTCCTCCGTCTGCTCCGTCCTCGCGGGCTCAACTATAGATTGACAGCTTGGGCTGGAATTCCGTAAACCGGTACAACTGCGCGGATCGCTGCGAGTAGCGGTTCGACGTTTTCCGTTCCCCGTTGCCGTCCCTCGCTTCTTCCAGTATACCCTTTCGGCTCTGCGTCGAAGTGATTTTACGGATGAAATTTTTCTCCTCGAACTCCGGAACGACCGTCCCGATGACCTGGTACAGCTCGCTGATCGTAAACTCTTCCGGCAGGAATTGCTTGGCGATCGTCGTCGTCAGCATTTTTTCGCGAACGCGCTCCAACGCGTCCTTCAGGATGACGCGATGATCGAAGGCCAGCGGCATCTCCAGCGCCTCGGATACCGGAAACAGCCGTACGTCGGACGCATCGTCCGCCGCCCTGCGGTTCGTCAGCCAAATCTCGTTCACCAGCGCGAAGAAGGCGTGGGAAATCATCCAGCCCCGCGGATCCCTTCCCGGCTCGCTATATACGTTAAAGTACTCGAGATGGATGCCGCCGACTCCCGTCTCTTCCTCCAGCTCGCGCATCGCGCACCGGTAGACGGACTCGCCCTCGTCGCAGAAGCCTCCGGGCAGAGCCCAGCTCCCTTCGAAAGGCCACTTCTTCCTCTTGACGAGCATCACCTGCAGTTCGCGGAAGGGCAGCGACTTCTTCGCGGAATTCCGCGTCGAGGAAGCGATCGTGAAGATGACGATGTCGGCGGGCGCGCCGTCCGGAGTCCGATAGCGGGCGGCCGAATAGCGGGATGCGTTCTCGTCCCCGGTCGCGACGTCCATAAGGGTTCACCTGCCTTTATCATCATTTCATTTTGATAATATCATAATGATTGTTTTACGCGCCATTGTCAACGGAAACCGTTTAAGAACGGAAAAATTCCGTCTTCGTCCTCAGTTCCGCGGATTTCGCCCTTAGGGAATCCGTGGAAGCGGCGATTTCTTCCATGACCGCCGTCTGCTCCTGCGAAGCGGAGAAAACCTGCTGCGCGCCGAGCCGAATCCGGTCCGCCACTTCGGCAACCCGCCTTGCTTCGTTCAACTGCACGGTCGCCTGCTCCGCTTGGCGGGCGATATCGGCGGCCATCGATTCGACGATGGAGACGACGTGCTGCGCTTCGTCGTTCACCTCGCGGAAGGCCGCGGCGAACCGTTGGCCTTTCTCCGCTTCGCTCTCGGACAATTCGTATTGGGAACGAATGTGCCCGACCGCTCGTCCGACCTCATCCTGGATCTGGCGAATGAGCGCGCGGATGTTTTTGACCGAGCCGGCGCTTTCGTCCGCAAGCGATTTGACCGCTTGGGCGACGACTTCGAAGCCGCGGCCTTCCTCGCCCGCTCTCGCCGCTTCGATCGATGCGTTCAGCGCCAGCAGGTGCGTCTGATCCGCAAGCTCGCCGACGACGTCGGAGATCGAGCCGATCTGCCGGGCGTAGCCGCTCAATTTCTCGACGACATCCATCGCTTCCCTGTTCAGCTCGGATAACTGCCGCATTCCGCCGATAAGCGAACGGAACACTTCCTCGGTCTGCGCGGCGGCCCGGTTCATCTGCCCGACGCGCTCGCGCGCGGCTCCCGCATCCTCGCTCATCCGGTCCGCCGCGGACGCCAGCGCCTCCGCATCCAGATGAAGGCGTTCCGCCGACTCCGCTTGCGTCTGCGTGCCCGAAGTAATCGCTTCCGATTCGCTCGTCATTTGCTCGATCTGCCCCGCGGCTTGTCCGATCGCCTCCTGCAGCTCCATCACGTGCGAATCCGTCAGCCGCGTGTTGTCCTTGATTCCGTCGATCATCGTCCGCAGCTGCTCCAGCATTTTCTCGAAAGCTTCGCCGAGCTCCTGCATCTCGTCGCCCGAGGAGGAAGCCGCCACGTTGGCCCGAAGATTGCCCTTCGCCGCTTCCCGCGCCGCCTGCGTCAGCGACAGCAACGGCTTAAGCAGCCATCTCGCCGCGAAGAAGCCGAACAATCCGGTCCAGAAAATTCCGAACAGCAAAGTCAGGAGGACGAAAAGCCATCCCGACATGAAATCGAACATATCCTTTAGTACCAGGAGAAAGAAGGCGCTGGTCGCGTAGGTGACCGCGGATGCCGCCGTAATTCCGATAACCAGCTTCTTGACGATGCCGAATTTCGATTTCATGAAGCTTCCCCCTCGTTGCCTGAATCTTCTTCCATTGAAGCATGCATTCGGCATAGAGACTGTGATATACTTCACACTTCGACGGACGGCCGCGGTCTCCGCTTTAACCGCGAACGAATCAATGGTAATTTAAATAGACGAGAAGGAGGACGACAGCATGACGACAACCGTTGCGGCGTTGGCGGCGATCATCGCGGCTTTGTGCGCGTACGGCTTCTTCGGAGAGCGCGGGCGATTAAGCGTCGTTCGCCATACCGTCAGCTCTCCCCGCATTCCGCCAAGCTTTGACGGCGTGACGATCGTTCAATTCAGCGATACCCATCTGGGGCCGACGTATTCGCTCGATCGGTTGGGCAATCTCGTCGACGCCGTCAACTCGCTTCGTCCCGATCTCGTCGTATTTACAGGGGATCTGCACGATGCCCGGAGGAAGGACAACATCGCCAAATACGATCCGTCGCCTTTGCTTGCTCGTATCCAGGCCCGCTTGGGCAAATTCGCCGTATACGGCAATCACGATTTCGGCTACGGGCGGAAGCTTCGCTCCTCGGGATCGTTCTTGAGCAGGGGAGGTTTTACGGTGCTGATCAATGCGGTCCGCCGCGTAGAGCTGCCCGACGGAGAGTTCATTACGGTCTCCGGATTGGACGACTATGTCCTGGGCAAGCCGAACGCGCCCAAGGCGGTCTCCCGGTTGGAGAACGATCGCTTTAACGTGCTGCTCGTCCACGAACCGGACGTAGCGGACCGGCTGATCCGCTATCCGATCGACCTGCAGCTGTCCGGACACAGCCATGGCGGGCAAGTGTCCTTGCCGCTCGTCGGCCCGCTCGTGCGCACGGAGCTCGGCCGCAAGTACGTAAGCGGCCTGTATCGGATCGGCGGACGATTCCGCGACAAGAGGCCGTATCTGCTGTACGTCAACCGCGGAAGCGGAACGACGCGCATCCCGGTCCGCTTCCGCTGCGTTCCCGAGTTGACCGTGATCACCTTGCGCAGCGAATGAGCGCTGTATGAGCTTGAGCATAGGCAGCCATTGCGCCTCCGGGTTGCGCGGATAGCTGATGAACGGGAGTCCCGCGTTCTCGTTGCCCGTCCGAGGATCCACCCCCACTTAGCGGGAATTCGGAAGGTTTACTTTTGCCGGATTCTTTTCCCTTCGCCCGCCGTCACGGACGCGTTTTCGCCCCACTTTCGCCACAGAAAAGCGACAGCCAGCACGAATAGCGCCGATGCGGCCGGGAGCCAGCCTCTTCCCCAAGCTCCCAGATCGGGCAGCCGGTCGCGAATAGAATCGACGTCCCCCAGCATCTGCCCGGCCGTATAGCCGAGTATGGCCGAGCCGACCCAGAGGATCGCCGGGTATCGGGCCAGCGCTTTAAGAATCAATTGACTGCCCCATATAATGAGCGGAATGCTGAGCGCGATGCCCGCAGACATAAGCCACAGGTCGTTATCCGCGATGGCGGCGATCGCCAGCACGTTGTCCAGGCTCATGATCAGATCGGACAGCAAAATGATCGCGACCGCCTTGCCGAGTGACGCCCCACCCGCAACCTGCTTCTCCTCCGCGTCGTCGATCAGCAGATGAATCGCGATGTAGAGCAACAGGAGCGATCCTATCAGCCGCACGATCGGAAAGTCCAGTAGGGCGATCGCCGCGACCGACAGAACGATGCGCAGCAGCACGGCTCCCAACGCCCCCGTCCAGATCGCCCTTTGGCGCAGACGACCGGGCAAATTCCGGCTGGCCATCGCGATTACGACCGCATTGTCGCCGCTAAGCACGATGTTGACCAACAAGATTTCCAGCAGCAGCAACAGCTTATCCCACATATTGTTCTCCTCTTCTTCGGGTTGGCGATCCGTCCGATCGCCGAGCTATCGGAATCATTATTGCCCAATCCGGCCATATTCATAGTCTATGATCGTCAAGGGATTGAATGAGTCCGGCCTATGCGCGATGATAGTAAGGAAATAGAGGAAGGGAAGGAGGATGGCGATTGGATTACATGACTCATACCTTGTTCGGCGTCGCCATCTACGGGGCGTTGAACAAGGCGGACATGGACGTCAAAACGAAGTGGGCGTTCTTCGGAGCGGCCGTCGGGTCCAGCGTCATCCCGGATATCGACATTCAGTGGGCGCGAGCCGGGGCGGATTACTTAATGTCTCACCGGGGCATTACTCATTCGCTGGCGATGGTGCCCGTCTGGGCGGGGGTGTTCTTCCTGCTGGCCAGGATCGTCCTTCGGGTCAAGGATCGGCGGTTGTTCTGGACCGCCATGGCGGGGGTTCTGCTCCATATCGTAAGCGACTGGACGAACGCATGGGGGACCGGCTTGCTCGAACCGTTCTCCTCGCGCAGGTACGCCATAGGGGTTATTCCCAATAAAGGCTATGTATTCTGGGCGATGGCGGCCGTTATCGTCCCCTTCCTGCTTCTCTATCGCGGAGAGAAGCAGAGAACGCGATTCTTTCGCCTTTTCTGGGGACTTGGGGCGCTCTATGCCGGATTTCAGATCGCCCACTCGGCATACGTATACGCGGACTTGAAGAGCGACGGTTACGAGCGGGTGGCGATCCGCGCGGACCGGTATCCCGGAGGCTTGTCGTATTTTGCGAAAAAAGACCTCGAAGTCGTGGAAGGCCGGCACGAGATTGGCGGAGAGGGCACGATCGTCCGGGCTCACCGGATCGATCCGGTTGACCTCGAAGCTTTATTGCGGAACCCTTCGGCCAGAAGCTTGCTTATGTTCGCTCCGTTCGTGGTCACCCAAGATTTGGGCGACGAGATCCGGGTATTCGATCCGCGATTCTCTGGCAGAAGCTCGATGCTTAGCGTGAACGTAGCGAAATTCTAGCATGCTTTCCGATCGTTCCTGCTCTAAACCTCAATACGTAAGGGGCTGTCCCGTAAGTAGAAACGTACAAGATGATCGAAGAGAAAAAAGCGGGCATCTATCTCCTGGAGTATACGGTCCTGAAATTACCCTGTTACGGGTTAACCCTTCAAATTTCGGGAACGTTTAGCATCGATAGGAGATAGATGCCCCATGAACGTCCATTCATCGATATATTGTTCGTTACAGCTCATTTACTTATGGGACAGCGCCCCGCAGTCGCTTATTTCCCCTCGTTTATGGCCTTGATCCGTTCAATAGGAATCTTTGGCACGCGATCGTAGGTTAGCAGCCCGTTGATTTCCTGCTCCACGTCGGTGAGCTGCGTATAGCAGAAGCCTTGCAAGACGCCGCGCGATTGCAACAGCGGCTGAACGACCGCGCGCAGACGCTCGGCGTAATCCTCGTCGTTCTCGGCGCCGGAATAGCCCCAGCCTTCCCATTCGCTCTTCTTGTAGGCGATTCCGCCGAACTCGGTGACGAGAATCGGCTGACCCGCGTACGAATGGCCTCCGACGGACAGCCTGCGATTGGCCGGCATCGCGCTCGTCGCCTTCTCCTGCGTGCTGTAGCGGTCCTCCAGCACTTCCCTGCGCCACTCGTAATCGTGAATATTGTACAGATCCGTCGCGACCAGCTCCCACCCGTCGTTGGAGACGACTAGGCGCATCGGGTCCAGCGATTTCGTCAAATGATACATCGTCAAAGCGTGCTGCTGCTGGCGCTTGTCGATCTGGATGTTCGGCACGCCCCAGCTTTCGTTAAGCGGCACCCATACGACGATGGACGGATGGTTGTAATCGCGCTCCATCGCTTCCTGCCACTCGTTCACGAAACGGCGCACGTACTTCTCCGAGTACTGATAAGCGTTGGCCGCTTCGCTCCAGACGAGCAGCCCCAGCTTGTCGGCCCAGTACAGATAGCGCGGATCTTCCAGCTTCTGGTGCTTGCGGGCTCCGTTGAATCCCATCGCCTTCGTCAGCTCGACGTCCTTCCGGATCGCCTCGTCGCTGGGAGGCGTCAGATTGCCGTCCGGGAAGTAGCCCTGGTCGAGCACCAGCTTTTGAAAGTAAGGCCGGTTGTTCAGACAGAACTTCCCATCCTCGACGGACACCTTGCGCATGCCGAAGTAGCTGGAAGCCTCGTCGATCGCGACGCCTCCGGACCGCAGCGTAAAGCGAACGTCGTACAGGTTCGGACGCTCCGGCGACCACCAGCGTCCTTGGGAATGATCGTTGAAGTCCGTTAACCGGATCGTCCTTGTCTCCTCCTCGTTGTTCACCTGCACGATATCGCCCGCCACGGGGGCGCCTTGGAAGGAAACATCGATCTCCAGCGTCAAGCCTTCCGGCTTGCCCGGCAATCCGCCGAAAAACACCCGCATCTCGATGTCGTTGCGGTCGATGTCCGGCGTAAACCGGACCTTGTCCACGTAAGTTTGTCCGACCGCTTCCAGCCATACCGTCTGCCAGATGCCGGTCGTCCGGGTGTAGAAGATGCTGGCGGAGTCCGCGAGCCAATATTGCTTGCCCCTGGGAAGCGTAACGTCGCGGCTGAAGTCGACGGCTTTGACGACCAGCGTATTGGAGCCGCTTGCGTTAACGATCTCCGTAATGTCCGCGCTGAACGGCGTATGGCCGCCTTCATGCTTCGCCGCCAGCTTCCCGTTCACCCATACCGACGCCTCGTAGTCCACCGCTCCGAAGTGCAGAATCGTGCGCTTGCCGGAGAAGGACGCAGGGACCTCGAATGCGGTTCTATACCATACCGTATCGTGAAAATCGGGATCGCCGATGCCGCTTAACCGGCTCTGGAACGCGAACGGTACCTGAATACGTCGGGACAGCTCCTTCCCGCCCTCATGCCACAGCTCTTTATCGCCGATCCGAGCGTCGTCGAATTCGAACTCCCATTCGCCGTTCAGATTGATCCAATCCGCGCGCTCGAATTGCGGGCGCGGATGTTCCTGCCGATAGTTCGTCGTCATGTTCGCAGCCTCCATAGGTTAACTGTTTGATTAATTAAATAACGAAATAATTCATCATACAGCCCATATTATCGAATAATCCCTTTATGAAGTCAATACGGATTGTTTAATTAACTTTTGAGTTATATAATGAGAGGAATAAATAACGAGGAGAATCTCATGATCATACAAGTCCATTCCGGCAACTCGGCTTATTTCGAGTGTTTTGCCTCCGAAACCCGGCTGCGCATGATTGAACTTCTGAACGTAAGACCGATGAACATTAAGGAACTCGCGGCCGAACTGAAGTTGTCGTCGGCCATCGTTACCAAGCATATTCAGAAGCTGGAAGAGGCGGCGATCGTAGGGACGGAGAGCATATCGGGCTTGCGGGGAAGGCAAAAGGTGTGCCGTCTTCTGCCCGATACCGTCACGCTGCAATTCAGGACGCCGGAACCGAAAGCTATGCGGCAATATTCGGTGTCCGTGCCGATCGGCCAATTCGCCGACTTCCACGTAAAGCCGACCTGCGGCCTGACCTCCGAACAAGCCCTGATCGGAATGGTGGACGACCCCCGGTATTTCTCCGACCCGGAGCACGTGAAGGCCAAGCATCTCTGGTTCGCCAGCGGATACGTCGAGTACCGGATTCCCAACTATCTCGTCGGCAGCCAGAGCGCCCAGAGTCTCAGCCTGTCGCTTGAGCTCTGCTCCGAAGCCCCGGGCTACAACGAGAACTGGCCTTCCGACATTACGTTCTCGATCAACGGGATCGAGATCGGCATGTGGACTTGCCCCGGCGACTACGGAAGCCAGCGGGGCGCCCACACTCCGGCATGGTGGAACCTGGGCACGCAGCACGGCCTGCTGAAGACGCTCTCGGTCCGATCCGACGGCACATACCTGGACGGAGTCTATCTGTCGAATACGAATATCTCCGATCTCGGCATACGCTTCGGCGAAGATCTCCGCTTCCGCATCGCCAGCCGTGAAGACGCCGAGCACGCGGGCGGAGTCAGCCTGTTCGGCCGCCATTTCGGCAACTACGATCAGGAGATCGAAGTGACGGTTCATTATTAATAAACAAGAGCTGCTCCGCCGCTCTATTCAGAGTTGGCAGCGAAGCAGCTCTTGCCGTTTCTTATTTCCGGAAATCAATTACTTCGAAAGTCGATCTTGCTGTTGCTCGAAAAGCTCCGTCGAGCGAAGAGGGTCCTTGTCGTTGTAGAAAATTTAGACGTCTTCCAGCTTGATGCGAATATAGGGCGGATTGTTTTTGAATAGCCGCGCTTTGCCCAGATCCTTCAGCCTTAAATGACCGCGCGCATACTTTGCCATCGCTTCCCCGTTCAATTTGGTTCCGGACCGAATCTCGCCCCGACAATGACGGCTGCCAGCAGCCCTAAAGCGCCCCCTGCAACCAGCTTGCCCGCCAACGTGCCCGTATTGATCGTTTCGCCTATGCCGACCCTTTTGGGAACAAACAAACTTTTATCGTTGGGATTATGGTAGGTGAAGCCGTTGGCCCAGTATTCGTCATCGTCCGTAAACGACTTTGTCGTCCTGCCCCAGCAGTTCCTGTTCGAGGGCGCGTACTTTGCGGTGCACATACACGATCGAACCGAGCGGAATCGCCGTAAATGCCAGCGTAATCGCAAGCCATACGCCCGGTTCACCCTCGCTGCCATTGGCGGCGGCTTGATAGATGAGCGCAAAGTGGATATTTTCTATAATGGCCATCACGAGCCACAAATAAGACCAGGCGCGCCGCCTTGCCTGTTTAAGGCTCACGTTGACATCGCTGTTCATACTATATACTCTGGCCTTCGCCCTTCTAGTTCCCAGGGCGACAAGCAGGAATAGGACGGTGATCAGCGTGGCAGCGACTCCAATACCAATAAAATCGGAACCCTCGCGTACCATCCACACCATTAGTCCCACCGACATTGCCGAGGGAATCGCGAAGAGCGCAACCGGCGCCGAGCGGCGTTTTTTCAGTTGGGCGACACGCAAATCGCTCTGAATAACCCGCTTCTCTCCGACAAACCAATCGTTCTCCCGTTTGAGCGCCAGCGTTTCCCGGAACGCCCGTCTGAACGACAAAGTCGCGACCACAAAATAGGCGCACGTCCACAGCAAATAATAAATCGTTCGATAGGCCGGCAGCCCGTGAAGGAGTGCCATAGGAACGAGTAGAAGCAGCATACCAGTTTGCCAGTGCAAAACGCCGCTTAAAACCGGCCTGAATTTCGCTGATTTCGTCATGCTCCTTGACGTGCACGGGCAAGGTTACGGCAAACAGCATTCCCTTCCCGTAACCGACTTGCGGCCTGTAGGCCGCGATCATGGCAATAAAGCAAATATCGGTCGTAACCAAAAAAACGGGAGTAAGAATAGCTATCAACTCTCTTCTTTAGGATGGCTGGTGCCGATAGGGCATCTTGGAGAAAATGTTTGAGATCACCGACTGAAACACGGACTGATCAATGCCCTTAATCGTCGCCTGCGCGATAATCAGTTGGAGCTGCTCCTCGAACTGTTCGGCATGTGCGGCGTCCATCTGCGTTCCCAGGCTGATCTTCGCCCCGTGGCGCCGATCGATAACGATGTACCCTTCCTGCTTCAGAAGAGCATATGCTTTATTTACCGTCACCGTATTGATGCCCAAATCCTCCGCCAGCTGGCGAACGGTAGGCAGCCGCTCCTGCTCCTGCAGTTCACCGGTCGCAATGCCGATCACAATCTGATTGCGCAGCTGCTCGTAGAGCGGCGTATCGCTATCCAGTTGCAGCGTAATCACCATGCTGTTCGCGCCTCTTTTCCCAATTTAAGTATTGTTTACTATGATACAAACAATACTTAGTGGGCAAGGGAGTAGATAAGTCGTTCGCCTTTCCCTCCGGCCCTAAGGCTTGTACTCTTGATCCGACTCCTTCAGAATGGAAGCTGACAACATGAACTATGATGGAGGACGTCCCTTTAATGCTGACGATTCGCGATTTTCCAATCTATCTTGAAAAGTTTACAGCCCACCTTGCCGTTGAACGCAATCTGTCTTCCAAATCCATCAAGGCCTACTCCTGCGACCTGGGCCTGCTGCTTAATTGGTGCCATTCCCGCTCTAATGACCTCATCGGCGAATCCGACATTCAAGCCTACTTCGCCGAGCTAATCCAAGAGCAGTTGATCAAGGATTCTTCCGTTAAACGAAAATATGTATCCGTTAAATCTTTCTTTAACTTTCTAGTGAACAAAAAATGGATCTCGCATTCTCCGATTCAAGCGTTGGGCAGAAACTTCAAAAAATCAAAGCGCATTCCCAAAACCTTATCGATCGAAGATGTCCGCAAGCTGTTGACTTCCGTTCAAACGGATTTGCAAACGCTCAAAAGCTCCTATCGAAAAAGAATCTGTACCCGCAACAATGCGGTTCTCGAGTTGTTGTTCTCGACGGGGATACGAATTGGGGAACTGGTGGGGATCAAGCTGAGAGATCTGGATCTGGAGAAACGGACTCTGCTTATTTTCGGCAAAGGACGAAAAGAAAGGATACTCTACCTTTCATCCGAGGAGGTCTTATCGAAAATTAAAATGTGGCTGAACGTCCGAGATTTTCTAAAGCCGCAATGCGACGCGCTCTTCATTAACAAATATGGGAATGCGCTTACAATTTATTCGATCGAGGACATTTTCTACAAGTATCGCAATGCCTCTCGCATTAACCAACAAGCAACCCCTCACTATCTCAGGCACACCTTTGCCACACAGCTGCTGGACAACGGAGCGGACTTAAGGTCCGTTCAGGAAATCCTCGGCCACTCCAGCGTCAGTACAACCGAAATTTATACGGAGGTGTCCATCCAGCGGAAGAAGGATGTTCTCTCGCGTTTTAATCCTCGGAACAATTTGATTTTGTAGTCGGTTGAACCTCCTAATAACTATGAATTATTTGGAGGTTTGCAAAAACTAGTGAAGGAACCCCCTTTCTCCAGAGAAAAACAGAAATTACAGTGTTTAATTGATAAACTGCGAGAACAAGCCTCACAAGTCAGTCTGAGGTTTGTCTGCAATGTGAAAGGGATTTCCAGCAATGCTAGCGACTATGCAAACAGCACGATTACAACAGAGTTCTTTTCCATTGCCGAATTTGATGAATTGCTTGAGTCGGTACAGCAATTTGGGTTATATAGCAAGGTGTTTTTCGAGGCAAACGAATTTATGACCGATGCTCTGAACAATTCAGGGCGTCATCACACGATTGACGTTGTCTTTGAAACAACGCAAAAAGGCACTGGTCGCGGAAAAGATTCTTTGATCCCCGCCTTCTGCGATATGAACGGAATGATTCATACAGGTCCTAACGCTTACGTTAACAGCGTATGCAGCAACAAGTATCATTTGAGCAAACTGTTAGAAGCGCATGACGTTCAAGTTCCCGAATGCTGGCAATTTTCTTATGGAAACGGCTGGTTGCTCAACAAAATTCCGCCCTCTGACAAATTACTTATTATCAAGCCTTCGTATGAATGTGCAAGCGTGGGAAT
>JAEZZE010000421.1 GCA_023418755.1 Bacillota bacterium
GCCGAACAGCCGATAGACGAGGAAGGTGACCTCCGCAGCCAAGGCGGCTCCCGCGAGAGCCTGGGAAGGCGTATGCGCGCCGACGCGCCACCTCGCCCATCCGACGAGTACGACGAGCGGGGCAAGCCAAAAAGCGATCGGAGTCACGAGCAGCGCAAGCGTAAGGACGGTTCCCGTCACTCCGATGAGATGGAGGCTGATCTTCCAGCGCGCGAGCTGAGTGACGAGCAGCGAGACGGCAACGGCGCAGACCATGCCGGCGAAAGTAGCGAGGAGTTCGGTCGGAGCTTCCAGCAAAAGCAGAAAAGCGAAAACGCAGACCATGCATCCGATCGTATACAGGAAAGGAACGAGCCGCTGCTCGCGGCGGCTGATGTCGTAATCGCTCCATCGTCCCCGCGCGACCCCGCGGCGGATGAAAAAGAACGGAGCGCCCGACGATCCGAGGCTTACGATTAATCCGTCCAATACACCTTCGTAGACGCTTGGCGCAAACCGGATCGAGACGGTCATGAACAAGGCGACGATAAGCACGAAAGGATGCAGCAGGAAGGATACGATATAGGCGAACCTGTACGAGGCGGAATTCTCGGTCTTCATCCGTCAAGCCTCTTTTCCACGTAGTTCCGTCGATTATAGCATATCGCCCGGGCTTTCCGCATGACGAAGATCCGCTTCCGGGGAGCTTCGGAAACGGATCTGATCGCTGGTTTATTCGGTTTGGCCGGCTTATCGGCCGAAGAAGAAGAACGACGGACGTTTGTCCGGGGAGCGGTCGAAGTTAAAACCGCCGCCAAAGCTGCCGCCAAAGCCGCCATTATAGCTTCCGCTGTTACCGCCATTATTGCTTCCGCTATTGCCGCCATTATAGGCGTTTCCGTTATCGGCCTTGGCGCCGCGGTCCCTGTCCGCTGTACCCGTACTGCTCGACGCGCCGTTATCCGTGCGGGATTTTCCGTCCGACTGGGATTGACTGTCCGATTGAGATCGGCCGTCCGACCGGGATTGGCCGTTGCCCGCCGAAGCGTCCGTCGGAATGACGCGGCGCGCCGTCACGTAAGTTTTATCCCAGGTGCTGCCCTCGAAATCGGAAACCGTGACGCCGATCCCGACTTTGTACGTGTGAAGGACTTTGCCGTTGCCCATATAGAGGCTGACGTGATTAATAACGCCGTCCCGGTTCGTGTCGGAGAAGATCAGGTCGCCGGGCCGGAGTTGGCTCTTCGGAACGTAGATTCCGGCTTCCGCCTGCTGTCTCGAAGAACGGGGAATAGGGATTCCGTTCTGCTTGAACACGTACTGGGTAAACGAAGAGCAGTCGAACGCATCGGTACGATCCGATTCGGCTCCGAACAAATAGCGAACGCCCATGAACTGTTTTCCCGTGGCGATGACTTTATCGGCAATCGAGCTCGCCGCGTTGTCCGCGGCTTTCGTCTGAACGGCGCCGGTCGCGGCATAGGCGCTATGGCCTTCCGCGAACATCGTCCCCGCGGATAAAGCTACCGCGAGGCTAAGCGCCGCGCCCAGCATGGCTTTGTTCATTTTAAGCGGATAATTCATGATGAATCTCCCCCTTGTGCGAATAGGAATGGAAACGGTACGGAGCGAATCGTTTTGCCTTGTCTGAAATCCACTTTACCACATCGTTTCAGCCCATCATTTTCTAATAATAGGAGGAAAATAGGTCGTTCAAGGCATTGGCTGTTATTCTTATAAAAAGATGAGAGATTTCACATTCGGAAGCGCTTGACAACGGCGGAGCGGAAAAAAATAGGTGCGGGCACCACGATTTCATCGGATTTTGCAATTGCGGTCCGGAAGTGTGATAATGTCTCGATAACGTTTGTTGTGGAGGCCTCATCCTTTGAATCGGTATCCTTTTGCGTTAGAGCCTGGCAAACCTTATATGCAGCAAGTCGGCGAATGGGTCGCGGACGTTTTCTACGAGGCGCTGCCGGAGGCCGGCTTTGAAATTCGAGACGAGCAGATTTACATGGCGTTTCAACTGGAAAAGGCGTTCGCGGAAAAGCGGACGATATTCGCGGAAGCGGGCGTCGGTACAGGCAAGACGCTGGCTTATTTGCTGTACGCCGTCAGCTATGCCCGATACCACCGTAAGCCGGCGATTATCGCATGCGCGGACGAATCGCTGATCGAGCAGCTCGTCAAGCCCGAAGGCGACATCGCCAAGCTGGCGAAGCATCTGGGCTTGTCGATCGATGCCAGGTTGGCCAAGTCGCAGGATCGCTATTTGTGCCTGAACAAGCTCGATCAGGCAAGAACGGAGTACGAAGACGCGGAGCTTTACCGCGAGCTGCATGAAGAGCTTCCGGAGTTCGCGCGCAAGAGCGAAGGGCTGCAATCGTTCCATGCGTACGGGGATCGCAAAATGTACCCGTATCTGAACGACCGCCAATGGAACAAGATCAACTGGGATCCGTTCCAAGACTGCTTCGTCTGCGAGAAGCGGCACCGCTGCGGACAGACGCTGTCCCGCGAGCATTACCGCAAATCGGCGGATTTGATCGTTTGTTCTCACGATTTCTATATGGAACACGTCTGGACCTACGAAGGCAGGAAAAGAGAAGGGCAGCTCCCGCTGCTACCCGAGCATTGCGCCGTCGTGTTCGACGAGGGCCACTTGCTGGAATCGGCGGCGCAGAAGGCGCTCGCGTACCGGATCAAGCACGAGAACTTCGAGCAGCTCGTCACCCGGCTGCTGAAGAACGATATTCGGGAGACGCTGGCCGTGCGGATCGACGAAGCGATAATCGGAAGCGAAGAGCTGTTCGGGCTGCTGGAACGCCATAGCCGCGCCGTACCCGGTTCGGACCGCCGCGAAGTCCGGTTGAACGGCGAGCTGTACGGGGCGGTCGCCCGGCTGCGCGGAACGTTGGACGCCATAGAAGAGGAGCTAGTATTCGAAAGCGAATTGTACAATCTGGACGGTTATCAGCTGCGAATCGTCGAGGAGCATCTCGAAACGATGCAGAAGGCGCTGGGCTTGTTCCAAGGCTCGGACTCGCTCATCTGCTGGGCGACCGATAGCCCTACGGGGCTGACGCTGGTCGTCATGCCCAAGACGGTCAAGGAAGTGCTTCGCGAAGGCGTCTTCTCCCGATCGATGCCGATCGTTTTTTCGTCCGCGACGCTGTCCGTCAACGGCAGCTTCGAATATCTGGCCGAAACGCTCGGGGCGGACCGTTATTTATCGTTCAGCGTTGATTCTCCTTACGAATACGAAGGGAAGATGGAGGCGATTTGTCCGCTGCGGGACGGCGAAACCGGTTTTTCCGGCAAGATGGAGGCGGCCGTCCGAATGCTGCTTCGGACCGGAGGAAGAGCGCTGATGCTGTTTCCGTCCCGGGAGGAGCTGGCCGCGTTCCAAAACGCAGTTCCCCGATACGAAGCGATCTCGCATTTGGAGTTCGCCTTCGAGGGGGAAGGGGAGATCAGCCGATTGATCGCGGAATTCGAAGCGAACGAGACCCGGGTGTTATGCGCCGTAACGCTCTGGGAGGGGCTGGACGTTCCCGGGCCGTCCTTGTCCAACGTCATCGTCTGGTCTCTGCCTTTTCCTCCGAACGATCCGGTATTCGCCGCCAAACGCCAGGACGCTCTGTCGCCCTACGACGAAGTGGACTTGCCTTACATGCTGCTTCGCCTTAAGCAGGGCATCGGCAGGTTGATCCGTTCGCGCGACGATTCCGGCCTGGTCGCGATCGTCTCCCAGCGGCTGCGCCAAAATCCGGAGCTTGCCGAGCTTGTGAACGGGTTGCTGCCGCAAGGCGTCGAGCTGCGGTTCGAGAGAGCGGAGCCCGTAGAAAATTAAGTTGTCTTTCGTGCCAGCGGTGCTAATATAAGGAAAGAGGAAACAGAAATCCTAATAAAGGGGGTTGCGATCGAATGTTGAAAGTCGCCGTACTAATCGGAAGTCTGAGGCAGGGTTCCTACAACATGCAGTTGGCGCTCACGATGAAGGAACGCTACATTAACAAAATGGATCTGGAAATCGCGGACATTCGGTCTCTTCCGTTTTTCGATCAGGACACTGAATTGAATCCTCCTCAAGCGGTTCGCCCGTTTCTGCGCGCAATCGCGGCCGCGGACGGCGTGCTGATCGTGACGCCGGAATACAACTGGTCGGTTCCCGGCGTGCTCAAGAACGCGATCGATTGGCTGTCGCGCGTCGACAAAGTTTTGATCGGCAAGCCGGTCATGACGGCCGGCGTATCTCCCGGAATGATGGGAACGATTCGCGCCCAGCTTCATCTCCGCGAAATATTGGCCAGCCCGGGCCTCCAGGCGAAGCTGCTGCCGCCGGCGGGCAACGAGATCATCATCAACTCCGCCGCGTTGAAGTTCGACGAAACGACGAACCGGCTGGTCGACGAATCGACGCTGCGCCATATCGACCGAGTCGTGGACAAGTTTATCGAATTTATCGGATGAACCGAACTCAAGGAGCCTCCTCCGTTTGACGGAAGAGGCTCCTTTTATCGTGGCGGTTATCGCCGTCGTGCCGACATGGCATTTTTATGACTCTATTAACATATGTAAACATTGACATACGCGAAAAATAGGCGTATTTTATTTCGTATGCGAAATATTCCTTTGCGAACAATAAGGGGGGAAAGGAGCCATAGAAGGGAGGATCACTTTTTGCATGAAACCGAGAGATTACAAACGATTTTCAAGTCGTTTCGCGAAGTCAATCAAGCGTTTCACCAATCGATGACGTCGGCGACGCAGCGTCTGGGCATTACCGCGATCCAATATTTCGTGATGAAGATCGTCGTCGAGAATCCGGGAATCGGGCTTAACGATCTCGCGGAGAAAATCTTTTCCGTCACGAGCACGACCAGCGGAATCGTGGAAAGAATGGTGCGTGCCGGGTGGTTGTCCCGCGAGCGCCCGCCCACGGACCGCCGGTCGATCCGGCTTACGCTTACGCCGAAGGGAGAAGAGCTGTGGAGCAAAGTCAGCAAGCTGCGGCAGTCGCAGATGATTGCGGCGTTCTCGCAGCTTTCCCCCGAAGACGTCGAGCAGCTGCAACGCATACACAAGCGTATTGTGAACATCATACAGATACAGAGAGAGGGAGAGAACCATGAGTCAGACGGGTAATATAAGGAGAGGTCCGATCGTCGCCGCGTTGATCGTCGCCGCGTTCGTCGCGATTTTGTCGCAGACGCTGCTGAACGT
>JAEZZE010000445.1 GCA_023418755.1 Bacillota bacterium
GTATTTGACGGCGTTATGCAGAAGGTTGAACAAGATTTGGCTAAGCCGGTTTTCGTCGGCCCGAACGAGCGGGAAATCGGCCGGAATCCGGTTGATCAGCCGGATCGGTTTGCCCTCCGCCATGAAGCGCAACGCGTCGATGACGCTGGAAGCGGCCCCTCGGGCGGATACGTCCGCGACGACCAGACGAATCCGATTTTCCTTCAGGCGCGCCATATCCAGAAGATCGTTCAGAATATAGGACATTCTGCGCCCGACCTTCGACAGGAGTCCAAGATCGTCCGCGCTGCTTCGCCCGAGGCGGCCTCGCTCTCTCTTCGCGATCGATTCCGATAAATTGATCATGCCGTGCAGCGGGTTGCGCAGCTCGTGAGCGACGGTGGCCAGGAAATCGTCTTTCTGCTTGTTCGCTTCGCTCAGCGTAACGGAAAGCCGATGAGCCGCTTCCGACAACCGGAAAAAGCGTTTGAACCAAAAGGCGGAAAAACAAATCATGGAGACGATCAGATCGAAAGGATACGAGACCATTTCGATTCCGGCAATCGTGAGGAAGACGAGCCAAACGAGACTCGTAATCGACGCGACGGCCGCCAGCAGCAAAAAGACGTTGTCGGTATCGATCCTGGCCGTCGACCGGTACAGGACAAGCGGCAAGATCAGGCACGGGTAGAGCATCAGCGCGAGATACAGAGGCTCCAGGGGCATGGCCGCGGGAAGCGGCATGATCAGGACAAGAGCGGCCGAGAGCCCGCAGGCCAGCACGTAAATACGGGAAGCGCGGCCTCCTAACCATCCCGGGAGCCTATCGGCAAACAATTGATAGAGGAAATACCCCCCGGCCAGCATGACCAAATAGACGAATTTATACAGGAATGCCGGCGAAAAATCAAACCACGAGAGCAGAAGCCTCTCCCCGTCCATTAGCGTGGCGAAGATAATGCACAGAATCATCAGCGAGAAGTAGAGAAGCTTTTTGTCCCGCCCTCCGACCAGGTACAAGATAAAGCCGTACAGGACGTGAAGGCCATACGCTACGCAGGCCACCCAAGCCATGTCCCTGAAGAAGCCCAGATCGTGTCTCAACGTGTTCTCCGGTCCGAACTGGATCGACCTGGCGATCCCGCCTTTGCGGAAATGATCGAAATTGGCGGCCTGAACGACGAGTTCGATCTCGCCGGCGTCCGACGCGGCGAAGAAAGCCGTATACGGCGAGTCGAGGGGCTCGTAATCCGCCTTGTTCGCGGCCGGCCGGCCGGATTGGCCGAGAAGCCGTCCGTCGAGATAGACCTCCGATGAGCTGTGAACGCTGGAAATCCGAATTCCGTAGGTCCGATCCGAAGCGGGAGGGACCAAAATTTTCAGCCGATAGGCGCCGTATCCGAATCGAAGGTTGCCGAACGGCCGATTCTCGAACGTCCACGTGCCGGGAACCTGAATCGTTCGAGCGGGGAGGAGCGCGTCCGGCGCGGAGCGATCGCTCCCGTACAGGAACGCGCCGGGGAAAAACTCCCATTCTCCGTTCAGCGGAAGGGAATGCTCGCCGAGCTCCTTCCATTCGCGCAGGTCCAAGACGCCCTTCGCGGCGACCGGAAGAGAGCTGACCGAGTTAAAGTGCAGCCACAGAAGCCGGAACCCCGTCAGCACGGACAAAAAAAGCAGGATCAAGATCAAAATGCGACTCTTTTTCATCATACCTTATCATTCGACACATTTCGCGTTAATCCTGTCGAATTCGGTTTCCGGAGAGAGCGCGAAACGGCCGCTCTCCTTTCTCCTGCCGAGTCCTTCGGACGGTACAATCATGAACGCCCGCATGATATTTTTTCCGCGCTGCCCGTCTCGGCAGGCGCTACATGAGCCTCGGGGAGTGTTACAATTGGGAGACTAAGTGGCGGGCGGTATGGCCATGACAATAGAGGAGGCAAGACATGAACGTGCGAGTCGATAAGAGAGGAAGCTCGGAAGTGGCGGTCATAGAGAGCGAGGAGATGCTGATCGGGGAGGTGCATGATGCTCTGGACCTGATGGCCACGGTACAGTATCAAACGGGCTGCTTCAAATTGCTGCTCCGCAAGACGAACTTTTCCGAGGCGTTTTTCGATCTGAGCACGCGATTGGCCGGAGAAATTTTGCAGAAGTACGCCAACTACGGCGTCAAGCTGGCGATCGCGGGAGATTTCTCCGGCTATGCGAGCAAGAGCTTGCGCGATTTTATTTACGAGAGCAATCACGGCAAGCAGGTTTTCTTCCTGCCGGACGAGGACGCCGCCCTTGATGCTTTGCACGGAACGAGTTAACGGGCGAACGGCTCAAGGCGATACAAGCGTATAGGAGATGTCCTCGACTTTCCACGCGCCGCCGATGTACCGCATTAAGATCATCCGTTCCACGTTCATGCCCCCGGCGTCGCGCGGACTCTCCAATTGGCTGATATAGCCGTAGCCCTCGCCTTTGTAGAAGTAGGTATAGGGCATGGAGACGAACTTATGCTTCGTGGAGGCTCCGTTGCGCTGAATGAGCTTGTTAATGAACGCATCCGTAAAATAAGGCCGAAAATGGCTGCGAATCTGCTTGTAAGCGGACAGGTCGGCCGACTCGTTGGCGGCTTGGACGAGCGCGTTGATCCGGGACGCGGTAATGGCGGGGAAACGGACTCCAAGCTGAGTGGAGATCACGACTTTCCGATCGCCGAGCGAGGCGGAGGCCGTACCCGTCGAAGCGTCCCAGGAGACGGTTCCGCCGAGCGTCTGGGCGACGAACCGGAGCGGGACGTACGTCACGCCTCCCTCCAGCCGGGAACGGGCGTCCAGCGGAAGGCTTTCGCCGTTTACCGTCACGTAGTCCGAATGGATCGGCAGCGTTATCTCGGTATCCTCTTTCGTTATCGTAGCGGTGAACGTCGCCTGATTCCATCTTACCGCCGCTCCCAGCGCCGCGGAGACCGCGCGCAGGGGAATCAACGTGCGTCCTTGCACGTATTTGCCTTGGATCTGCTCGGGAGTATTCTCCTGAGCGGAGATCCGTCCGGGAACGGCGGCCGTCAGAAGCAGAGCCGAGGCAAGCAGGGCAAGCGTCAGTTTCTTCGTCATGGGTTTCTTTCCTCCGAATAGGTTCGATATGCAGTTGGACGCCCGTTCGGCCGGAAAGTTGCATATGGCGAGTCTGTCAAATATCGGAAGCGGCCGACGCGCGTCTAGCTCAATTGCGCGGTGAACGTCGTCGTATCCCCGGGAACGCTCCTTGCCGATAGTTTGCCCCCGTGCTGCTCCACGATCGATTTCGCAATGGCCAGACCGAGGCCGTATCCGCCTTGCTTGCGCGAACGCGAGGCATCGGTGCGGTAGAAGCGATCGAACACCTTGTCCAGATGCTCGGCCGGAATGCCCGGCCCGCTGTTCGTCACCGTCAGCTGAATATGTCCGTGGTGCAGGCGAAGAGTTACGCCGATCGTTCCTTCCGCGCGGTTGTATTTGATGGCGTTGTCCAGCAGAATCATGACCACCTGCTTGATCTGCTCGGCGCTTCCCGCGGCGGTCAGCCCGGGCTCGATCTCGTAGTCGAGGGCCAGCGAGCGCTCGAAGATAACGGCTTCCATCGCGAGTACGACGCTCTCGACGGCTTCGCTGACGTTAAACGGCGCGTGGAGCGTCTCGGCTCTCGAATCGTCCATCCGCGTCAAGTAGAGCAGGTCGTTCGTGAGCGTCTTCATCCGTTCGGTCTCCGACTTGATCCGATGCAGCCATTTGGCCTGATCCCCGATCGTCTCCGTCTCGTTCGCCAGCAGGACGTCCGCGTTCGTCTGGATGACGGCCAGCGGCGTCTTGAGCTCGTGGGAGGCGTCGGCGATGAATCTCTTCTGCTTCTCGAACGCTTCCCGAACCGGGGCGATCGACCGGTTGGCGAAGTATCGGCTTGTCGCATAGATGACGGCCAGCATGACGAGGGCGACGGCCGCGAACGTATAAATCAGATTCGTCAAAATTTTCTGCTGGGCGGTCACGTCCATGCAGACGATCAGATAGCCGTCCGATTCGGGCTGCGCGCTGTAAGCCCACCGGGTGCCGTCCAGCGTAAAGCGTCCGCCCCTCGGCGTCTTGGAGACGGCTTTGTCCGCGGCCGTCCCGTAGAACTCGTCCTCCATTCCGAAGCGGGAGTCCACGGCCAGCACATTCCCCTGGGCGTCCGTTCTCAAGGCGAAGGAGACGGAGCGTTCGGGAGGAGAGAAGTTCCCCGAGCTTCCCTCGAACGGCGGCGGCCCGCCGTCGATCGCCGGTCCCCCTTTCCAATCGCCTCCCCGTCCCGGTCCCTCGTTCGCCTTGCGGTAAAACTCGGAGACGCGATGCAGCTCCATCTCGATGTCCCGTTTGACGTTCTGATAGGTAATCACGTAGATGGACGCGAACGCAACGAGCATGATAACGGTAATGATCCCCATATTCATCAGCAGGAACCGGTTGCGCAGACGGGCGAACATCAGTCGATCTCCTCCAATACGTAGCCGACGCCCCGAATCGTGGCGATGCGCGCGGAAGCGTTCAGGAACGCCAATTTTTTTCTCAGGAACGAGACATAGACTTCCACGTTGTTGTGTTCCGCCTCCGAATCGAACCCCCACAGCTTCTCGATGATCTGCTCCTTGGACGTCACCGCCTGCTTCCTCAGAATCAGAAGCTCCAGCAGCTCGCTCTCCTTCAGAATCAGCTTCAGCTCCTTGCCCTTGCAGACCAGCTTCAGGCCGGAGGCGTTCAGCTCGATGTCCCCGAATCGCAGCGCATCCTCGGGCACGACCTCCCCCTTGCGCCTGAGCGCCGCCCGAATGCGGGCCAGCAGCTCGCCCGTGGCGAACGGCTTGGCGATATAATCGTCCGCGCCGTAATCCAGCCCCGCGATTTTATCGTCCACTTCGCCCTTGGCGGTCAGCATAATGACGGGCGTGGACATGCCCTGCTCGCGGATCTTCTTGAGCAGCGCGATCCCGTCCAGCTCCGGCAGCATCACGTCCAGCAGCAGCAAATCGTAGATGCCGCTCAGCGCGTTGTCCAGTCCGGATTGGCCGTCGTGGACGGCGTCGACGGAGTAGTGCTGCTTCTTTAAGATCTGCGTCAGCGCCTCGGCCAGGTTCACTTCGTCCTCCACGATCAATATTCTCACGGGCAGCTCGCCCCTTTCTTCCGCGTCTTGCCTCCAATTGTAGGGAATAAACCTTTAACCAACCTTAATCCTATCATTCCCGGACGGCCCGCAGAGAAGATTTTACACGGCGTTGACCATTTAAGTTTCGTTAAAGGTTCCCGTTCTAAGCTACAGACAGGGCAGGAACGAACAAGAGACGACGAAGAAGGGAGAGCCGCATATGGCGCTCGAAGTGTTCAACCGTTACGAAAACAAGTATCTCATGGATACGAAAGCCTTCTACGGCATCTACAATCGTCTGATGGAAGATATGGAGCTCGACGCTTACAACCGCAACGACATGTTCTACTCCATCAGCAATCTGTACTACGATACCGACCACCACACGTTGATCCGCGACAGCCTCTCCAAGCCCAAGTATCGGGAAAAGCTGCGTATTCGGGCTTACGGCGTGCCGGAGCCGGATGCCAAGGTTTACGTGGAGCTGAAGAAAAAGGTGTTCGGGCTCGTCAACAAGCGCCGAACCGCGATGAAGCTGGAAGAGGCGTACGAGTTCGTCCGGACGGGCGGCCCGCCGGCTTACCGGGAGGGCATGAACAAGCAGGTCGTCGCCGAGATCGAATACTTCCTTTCCCGGTACGAACTGCGCCCGATGACGTATCTGGCTTACGATCGGATCGCCATGTTCTGCAAGGGCAATCGCGATTTGCGCATCACGTTCGATACGAATATCCGATCCAGGCGCTGCGATCTGAAGCTGGAGGCCGGTGATTACGGCGAGCTATTAATGGACAAAGGCCAGTGGCTGATGGAAGTAAAGGCCGAGAAGACGGTCCCGGTTTGGCTGGCGAAGCTGCTGTCGGAGCTGGGCATGTACCGCACGAGCTTCAGCAAATACGGCAACGAATACAAGAAATCGATCCGGTACGCCGAACGGGCGGAGGAGCCGGCAAGGGAGAGAATCGTGCTATGATCGACAGTTTGTTCAATTCGCTAGCGTCGGATACGGCGCTCACTTTGCAGCAGGCGCTGCTGACGTTCGGCATCGCCATCGCGCTCGGCGGAGTCATCAGCTGGACTTACATGAAGACGCAGGCGGGTTATTCGCCCAGCTTCACGCTCACCATGATGGTGCTGCCGACGATCGTCGCCATCATCATTCTGCTGATCGGCAGCAACATCGCCCGGGCGTTCAGCCTGGCGGGGGCCTTCTCCATCATTCGTTTTCGCAGCGCGCCGGGCGACTCCAAGGACATCTCGTACGTCCTGTTCTCGATGGCGGCGGGCCTGGCTTGCGGAGTCGGCGCGTACGGATACGCGGCGCTGTTCACGGTCGGTCTGTGCGGGCTCATGTTCGCGCTGAAGGCGGCCAAGTTCGGCGCCGTCAAATCCCCGGCGAAGACGCTGAAAATTACGATTCCGGAAAGCTTGGGGTACGAGGAAGCGTTTGATGAGGTTTTTAGAAGGTTCAAGGTCGACTATGAGCTGAAAAGAGTGCGTACGACCGAGCTGGGCAGCTTGTACGAAGTGATGTACGCGATCAAGCTTCCGCCCGGCGCCGATCAGAAGGAGCTGATGGATGCAGTACGCACGCGCAACGGCAATCTCGACATTACGCTGACGATGAGTCCCGTCATTCAAGAATATTGAGGTCTATTCGCGAATTCATAAATAGGAAAAGAGGGAAAAGGATGAACAAACGAAACAAAGCCAAGCTTATGGCCGCCGCTCTCCTGTCCGCCCTGCTGGCGGCAGGCTGCAGTTCCACTGCGGCGGGAATTCCGTCTTCCGCGTCTCCCGCCGGATCGCCCGACTCGGCATCGGCGGCAGCCGCAAGCGTTCAGGCGGCCGGAAGGGGCGCTACCGATGCGGTGAAGTACGACGAGGACGATGCGCGGACGGAGTGGAGCGCCAGCGCCGCGACGACGATCGCGCTGAACGGTTCGGCGGCGGCCGTGACCGGCTCCGGAGCGGCGGCCTCCGCGGGGGGCGTCACGATCTCCGCCGGCGGCGACTACGTGCTTAGCGGCAAGCTGGAGGATGGGAGAATCGTCGTCGACGCGCCGGACGAGGTCGTGCATCTGGTGCTGAACGGAGCCGACGTGACGAGCAAAACCGGCGCGGCGATCCATCTGGTCGAGGCGGGTAAGGTCGTCTTGACCTTGCAGGAGGGAACGGAGAACAGCGTAACCGATGCGGCCGCGTATTCGGACGTCTCGGACGATGCGCCTACCGCCGCTTTGTTCAGCAAGGCCGATTTGACGATCAACGGCACGGGCAAGCTGAGCGTGAACGGCAATTCCAACGACGGCATTGCCTCGAAGGACGATCTGAAGATCATGAGCGGCACGCTTGTCGTGAAAGCCGCGGACGACGGATTGGTCGGCAAGGATCTGGTCGCGGTGAAGGACGGCAACATCGCGATCGAGGCGGGCGGCGACGGCATCAAGTCGACGAACGATAAGGACGAAGGCAAGGGCGAGATCGTCGTGGAGGGAGGCAAGTTCGACATTCGGTCGGCTAACGACGCGATCCAGTCCGCAACCTCGCTCTATATCGCGGCCGGCACGTTCGGCCTCGTTACGGGAGGCGGGCACGCGGCTTCGACGAAGACGCATGCCGAGGAGATGCCGGGCGCCTTCGGAGGCTTCGGCGGCCGAGGGCAGGGCTTCGGTCAGCCTCCCGAAGGCATGGACAGACCGGCTCCTCCGGAAGGCGCGCAGCTTCCCGAGGACGGAACGGCTCCGGGAGGGGGAGACGGGATGCCGGATCGAGCTCCCGCGTCGCCGAATGCCTCGGAATCAAGCGCCACGGCGTCGAATATCTCAGGGTCGGGCAATGCAGCGCCGAATGCCTCGGGATCAAGGTCCGGGCAGTCGAGCGCTCCGGCAACGGGCATTGCGGAGTCGGCGGAAACGGGTACGGCCGATGCAACCGAGTCCGCCAGCGCCAAAGGGCTTAAGGCGGCGGGAGACCTCGTCGTCGCGGGCGGAACGTTCGGGATCGACGCGGCCGACGACGCCATCCACAGCAATTCGAGCGTCCGGATAACCGGAGGGCAATTCAGCTTGGCGACGGGAGACGACGCGATCCATGCCGACGTTGCCTTGGCTATCGAAGGCGGATCGATCGACGTTACGAGCAGCTACGAAGGGCTCGAGAGCGCGATCATCGCGATATCCGGCGGAGATACCCGCATCATCGCGAGCGATGACGGGGTGAACGCGTCGGACGGAAGCGGCGGCGGTCCCGGAGGCTTCGAAAGAGGAGGCCAAGCGGACAACGGGATTCTGTTGACGATATCCGGAGGTTATCTTGCGGTGGATGCGGGAGGCGACGGACTCGATTCCAACGGCTCGATCAAGATGAGCGGGGGCACCGTTCTCGTTAACGGGCCTACGAACGGCGGCAACGGAGCGCTGGATTACGACGGGGAGTTCGAGCACGCCGGCGGGACGCTGATCGCGGCGGGCAGCGCGGGCATGGCGCAGGCTCCGTCCGACGGCTCGCCGCAGCGTTCGATCATGATGACCTTCCCCCAAACGCAGCAAGCGGGCACGCTGGTTACGCTAAGAGACGGCGGGGGCGCGACGATCGCGGCGTTCGCGCCGGCGAAGAAGTTCCAGACGCTGGTGATCTCGACCCCTGAACTGAAGGAGGGAGCGGAGTATACGTTGTCCGCGGGCGGGACGAACGACGGGAGCGTTGCCGACGGCTTCTACGAAGCCGGAAAGACGACGGGCGACACGCAAGTCGTCGGCTTCGCGCTCGGGGACGGGGCGGTCACCTACCTGAACGAGTCCGGCGTCACGACAGGCGGCGCGGGCGCTCGGGGAGGCATGGGAGGCAGACCCGGAGCGGGCGGGGGAGCCCGCGGCGAGAGAACGCCTTGAGCGAAGCGGGTCGAATAAGAAGAAGGAAGGATCGGGAGCTTCTCCGGTCCTTCTTGTTGTTCTGCTTGGGGACAACGGATTCCGTATTTCCTGCAAGCCATTGCGTCACATCCGGCGTCTTATGAAAATTCCGGTGATCCGTCGACGCGGGGACCAAGTGGGGTATAATTTAGGGGATTCCGAAATCCGAAGCAGAATGGAGCGACCGCCGCCATGAAACCGATTCGCAACTCGGCCAAAGCCGTCATTATTCGTAACGATCGTTTGCTGCTGACCAAGAACAAGGACGACGAGGGTTACTTTTATCTGTTTCCCGGCGGAGGACAGGAGAAGGGAGAGGAGCTGAAAGACGCCGCCGTCAGGGAATGCGTGGAGGAGATCGGACAGGAGGTCGGAGTAGAGGAGCTTCTGTTCGTGCGAGAGTATATCGGCAGAAATCATCAATTCGCGGAATGGGATTCCGACATTCACCAAGTCGAATTTTATTTTCGGTGCCGCCTGAAAAATCCGGAATCCGCTATGGGCAACGGAGTTCATCCGGACGAGCATCAAGTGGGCGTCGAATGGATTCCGCTTGATCGGCTCAACGAAATTCGGGTGTATCCGAGCACGCTGGCGGAGAAGATTCGCTTAGGCGTTTACGATGCTTGTTATGTCGGGGACGTCGGTTAAGCGGACCCGGACTTATGGCGATTAAGATGCCGAAGAGGCCGATCAAGACGCCGAAGAGGCCGAACATGGCGGCGGATCCTCGCGGGGGCTGACCTCAGCATTCGAATGCAGATGGCATCGATAAAGCGGGCGGGGAAAAGCCCGGCGGCCGCGGGAGACGGCCGGTCATCCCTGCCCGGAGTTTACGGTAGAGCGGTAATCCGACCGGGCGCGAAGCGCGGGAGGAAGCCATAGCCGGCGCCGCAGCGCGATCCCCGCGATTCCGATGGCGCCTATCGCCGCGCCCGCGGACAAGAACGCGGAGGAGACGCCGTGATAACGGACCCATACGCCTCCTGCGATCGGCGCGACGACGAAGAGGACGCCGCTTAACGACTCCAGAATGCCGCTGACGCGGCCTATGGCATCGGGAGGCGTCTCCTTCTGCACGATATAGTTCATGCCGGCCGACGTGAGCCCGGTGCCGATGCCTCCGGCGACGGACGCCATCAGGATGAACCAGAGCGGCGTGTCCGGCCGGAAGCAGCCCGCCGCGGCGAACATCGATCCGATCAGCGCTACTCCGCCCCCTAGCGGCCAGCCGTAGGCCGTGAGCCGTTTGCGCCCGCGCAGCCAGACGACGCCCGCAAGCCCGCCCGCTCCGATCGAGGTCACGAGCCAGCCAAGCAGCTCTGGGCGCCCCGGGAACACTTCCCGCAGCAGAGTAGCGATCTGGGCGTCCACGAGCTGAATGCCGGCCAGGCCGGTCAGGCTGAAGAAAATGCTGATCAGCAGCGCGCGGGTGCGCAGAACGATCGTCCAACCTCCCTTCCAAGCGGCGAGCAGAGGTTCGGGCTCCCGGGCTTGCGTTTCCGCTATCTTCCCCTTTCCCGCCGGAACGGACAGAAGCAGCAGGGCGGAGAGGACGTAACATCCCGCGTTGACCGCCATGCAGGCGGACGGGGCAGAGGCCGCGGCTATCGTTGCCCCTAGCAGCGGTCCGAAAACCTTGGACAGCTGGAAGACCGCTCCGTTAAGCGAGGCGGCTTGCAGCAACTGCTCCGGTTCGACCGCGGAACGCGTCATCGCCTGCTGGGCCGGGAAATGAAAGACGCGCACGGCGGACCGCAGCCCGAGCAGCCCGAGCAGCGTCCAGACGTCGGGGGCGAAGATCAGCAGCAGCGTTAGGGCGGCCCTAACGAGATCCGTCGCGATCATCAGGTTCCGTTTATTCCGCTTGTCCGCCAATATTCCCGCCAGCTGGCCGAACAGGATGCCGGGCACGGCAAAAGAGAGCGGGAGCAGCGACATCGTCATCGCGTCGACCCTCCATACGAATCCCAGGACGATCGAGACGGCAATGAAATCCAAGTAGTCGCCGAAAGCGGACAATCCGTAGGCGGCGAACATTTTGGCGAAGGTGCGGTTCGTTCTGAACAGAAACATGCGAAAACCCCCTGCTATCGATGAATAGGATCATCGTAGCAGGGGAATGTCAGAGAATGATCAGAGAAGGAGGCTATCGAGCAATCGGCTCGCCTTGGCCGACAATTCGTCGAAGCGATATTGCTCCGCAAGCGCTTGCCATTGGCTCCGGTATTTCCTCAAGACGGCGTCGTCGCATTGATGCTTGCCGAGATACATAAGAATCAGTTTCAGGTTGCTCAGCAGATGGGGGACGAATTCCGTCCGCCGCGTCGTCTCCATGCCGTCGTCGATCGTTTGCCTGGCGCGGGCCGAGTCCCGTTCCCGATACAGATAAAGCCCCTTGGCCACCAGATAAGCGCCTCGTTCGCGCAGAATCGGATGGCGTCCCAGCAGGGCGTCGCATTCCTCCAGCCTGGCTGCCGCCTCCGCCGTCTTGCCTTCCTCCAAGGCCAGGAACGTCTCCTTCAGCAGAAACAGCGCGGAGAAGCTGGGGGAATCCATCGCTTCGATCTCCGGCCTGAGCAGTTCGAGCTGCGCTCGGGCTTTCTCCGTCATCCCTGTTTCCAGGGTCAGGAAGACCGCGTTCAGCTTCAGATCGGCCAGCCAAGCCCGCGTCAGCCTGTCGCCCATCGCGGCAAGCCGTTCGAAATAGCGCAGCGAAGCGGCGGAATCGAATTGAACGGAAGCATGGATGAACGCCGCATAGACGGCCTGCTGCCAGCGATCGATGCCGTTCGCGCCGAGCAGCCAGGCGAAATCCCCGCCGACGAACCGGACGTAAGCGTCGTAGAAAGGGTCTCCCGGCAAACCGAGCACGTCGCGGTTGGACGCCAGCAGACGCATCGCCCCGCCCATGCCCATGCCGTGGTATTTGGAGAACATCCGGTTTACGTCGGCGGCGAATTGCTCGTCTTGCAGAAGAGGGTTGATCCCCGGCCTCGCGTCGGCGCGCGTCAGCTTGTAGCCCTGTCCGCGAATCGTCTCCACGCGAAGCAGATGAGACCAAGGAGCCAGCTTCTTGCGCACGCGATAGATGTGGTCGTCGACGGTCCGGTCGCCGGGAGCTTCCAGCGGCCAGACGGCATCCAGCAGCTCGTCCCTGGAGAACGAGCGCCCCGCATGCTCGTATAGGTAGCGCAGCAGGGCGAATTCCTTCGGCAGCAGTTGAATGCTCTGTCCGGCGTAGTCGGCCCGATAAGCGTCCGAATCGAAGTGGATCATGGTTTTACTCCCGCAATGGCGATTTCCTTTATTATACCATTTGATCGGCATTTCTCGGATGCCCGGCTCAAGTGACTTAAACATCGCTCATATGCATTTTGCTTCGACGGATACGAATGCAACGTCTCGCCGGGCCTTCGGCAGCCATATATTGTGAATAATCTACACAAAGTTTGCACTATATGATGAATGATTTGCATTATATTTGTACGATATAAAGATTTGTTTGCATTAAAGTGTTGAAGATCTTAAAATACTAAAATATCAAAGCAGAAATTTTGTTGATTTTCTACAAATTAGCGGAAAACCTCGGGAGGAAATAAATGGGCAAGATTAAGATAGGAATCGTCGGCTACGGCAATCTGGGCAAAGGAGTGGAGAAGGCGCTTGGGCAAAATCCGGACATGGAGCTGGCGGCGATCTTTACCCGCAGGCAGCCGGAGCAGCTGGCATCGGGCGGCGCGAAATTCGAGCACGTTTCGGCGGCGGAGCAATATATAGGAGTTATCGACGTCATGATTCTGTGCGGCGGATCGGCGACGGACTTGCCGGAGCAAACCCCGGCATTCGCCCGCGCGTTCAACACTGTGGACAGCTTCGACACCCACGCGAAAATTCCGGAGTTTTACGAAGCGGTCGACGCCGCCGCGAAGCAGGGCGGCCGCGTGAGCGTCATCTCGACCGGATGGGATCCGGGACTGTTCTCGCTGAACCGTCTGCTGGGCGAGTCGATTCTGCCTCAAGGCACGGGCTACACGTTCTGGGGCAAGGGCGTCAGCCAGGGGCACTCCGACGCGATTCGCCGCGTGCCGGGAGTCAAGGCCGGCGTACAGTATACGGTGCCCGCACAATCCGCGATCGAGCGGATTCGGGCGGGAGAGACGCCGGATCTGTCGACCCGCGAGAAGCATCTTCGCCAATGCTTCGTCGTGGCGGAAGAGGGCGCCGATCAAGAAGCGATCCGGGAAGCGATCGTCTCGATGCCGAATTACTTCGCGGATTACGATACGACGGTGACATTCATTACCGAGGCGCAGCTGCAGGCCGAGCACCAGGGCATGCCGCACGGCGGTTTCGTCATTCGCGGCGGCGTGACCGGCCGGGGCACGAAGCAAATTATCGAATTCGGCCTTAAACTGGAGAGCAACCCGGAATTCACAGCGAGCGTGCTGGTCGCTTACGCGAGAGCGGCGGCCCGGTTGAGCCGGGAAGGCCAGACCGGAGCGAGAACGGTGCTGGACGTTCCGTTCTCGTACCTGTCTCCGAAATCGGGCGAGGAGCTGCGCCGCGAGCTGCTGTAGACGGGTTCATCGCCGGAATTAATCGGATCTCAAAAAAACTTTTATTGGAATTACAAAGCGCATTTTATTAGAATTTGTAACTAAAGATGCGCCGTAGTATAAAATTTAATTTAAAAACTGCAAACGGCGGCACGAGGCGCTCGCCGTTCAGCTTAAAGGAGCGTTCACTATTGACCACAGTTCTGGATAGGCAGCAAGCAGCGAAAGATTACGTTCAGTCGGTCTACGAGACGGTGATCAACCGCAACCAGGGAGAAAGGGAATTTTTCCAAGCGGTCAAGGAAATTCTCGATTCCTTGATTCCCGTCTTCGAAGTCAACCCGAGCTATATCGAGCACAGGATTTTGGAACGGATCACCGAGCCCGAGCGCGTCGTCTACTTCCGCGTGCCTTGGATCGACGACAAGGGCGTGCCGCAAGTCAACCGCGGATTCCGCGTGCAGTTCAACAGCGCTCTCGGGCCGTACAAGGGCGGCCTTCGTTTCCACCCTTCCGTTAACGCGAGCATCATCAAGTTCCTCGGCTTCGAGCAGATCTTCA
>JAEZZE010000457.1 GCA_023418755.1 Bacillota bacterium
CACCTTCTCGTTGCCCTGGGCCACGACGTCGATCGACGTCCGGTCGCCGTTGCGCACCGTCACGAAATGCGGGAGCAGGCGGCCGGCATCGTCGAATACCGGGAAGTAGCGCTGATGCTCGCGCATCGACGTGATGAGCACTTCCTGAGGGATGTCGAGGAAGCCCGGATCGAACGAGCCCGACAATGCGGCAGGCGTCTCGACGAGAAACAGCACCTCTTCGAGCAGGTCCTCCTGGATTCCGATCGTCCAGCCGCGCTCGGCCGCCAAGCTTTCGATCCCTTCCAGGATCGCTTTGCGCCGCTCCTCCACGTCCGCGATGACATGCTCCGCGCGCAGCGCGTCGATATATGCGGCCGGTTGACCGATGACCGTCTCCTTACCCAGGAAACGATGGCCGCGCGTGACTTTGCCCGAGGCTACGCCTGCGATCTCGAAGGGAACGACGCTGTCGCCGTGCAGCGCGACGAGCCAGCGGATCGGACGCGCGTAGCGCAGTTCGCGGCTGCCCCAGCGCATATTTTTCGGGAACGCGAGCGAGGTGACCAGCGCGGGCAGCGCTTCGGGCAGCAGCGCCGCCGCCTCGACGCCGAGACTGCTCTTCGTCGCGAACACGTATTCGACTCCGCCGATTTCGCGAAGGAACAAGGCGTCCGGCTCCACGCCCTGGCTTCTCGCGAAGCCGAGCGCCGGCTTGCTCCACGCGCCGCCGTCGTCGTAGGCGATTTTACGGGACGGGCCCTTGACGTCCTCGGTAACGTCCTCTTGCTTGTCCGCCAAGCCCGATACGAGCACCGCGAGGCGGCGGGGCGTGGCATAGGCTTTCACTTCGCTATAGGAAAGCCGGCTGTCCGCCAGCCATTTAGCCGTTTTCTCTTGAAGCTGCTCCATTGCCGCGCGCACGAAACGGGCGGGCACTTCTTCCATTCCGATTTCCAGCAGCAGGTCCTTAGCCATTGTGCGCCGCTCCTTTCTTCAGCAACGGGAATTCGAGACGTTCCCGCTCCTGCAAATACGTGGCCGCGACTTGACGGGCCAAATTCCGGACTCTCGTAATGTAGCCGGTCCGTTCCGTCACGCTGATCGCCCCGCGGGCGTCCAGCAAATTGAAAGCGTGAGAGCATTTCAGCACGTAATCGTAAGCCGGGAACACGAGATTCTCCTCCATCGCGCGCTTCGCTTCGGCCTCGTAGGTCGAGAACAGTTGGAACAGCATCGCGGCGTCGGACACCTCGAACGTATATTTGGAATGCTCGTATTCGGGCTGCTTGAACACGTCGCCGTACGTCACGCCTTCCACCCACTCCAAGTCGAATACGTTCTCCTTATCTTGAATGTAAGAGGCGAGCCGCTCCATTCCGTACGTAATCTCTACGGCGACCGGGTGGCAGTCGATGCCGCCAACTTGCTGGAAGTAAGTAAACTGGGTAACCTCCATCCCGTCCAGCCATACTTCCCAACCGAGTCCCCACGCGCCGAGCGTGGGGGCTTCCCAGTTGTCTTCGACGAACCGGATGTCGTGGTGCAGCGGATCGATGCCCAGCCGCTTCAGGCTTTCCAGGTACAGCTCCTGGATGTTGTCCGGAGAAGGCTTCATGATCACTTGAAATTGATGATGCTGATACAGCCGGTTCGGGTTCTCCCCGTAACGGCCGTCGGCGGGCCGGCGCGACGGCTCGACGTAAGCCACGTTCCACGGCTCCGGACCGATCGAGCGCAGGAAGGTCATCGGGTTCATCGTTCCCGCGCCCTTCTCCGTATCGTAGGGCTGCACGACGATGCAGTTCTGCTCGCCCCAGAATTGCTGCAGCGTCAACGTCATTTGCTGAAAATTCATCCTTGTTCGCTCCTTTTGGCGTATCTGTTCACGAACGGGCCGGACGGGGGCCTTCGCGCGAAGCGCGCAAAAAAACTCCTGTCCCACGTCCGCCACCGCAGACATAGGGACGGGAGCTGAACATTCCCGCGGTTCCACCCTACTTGGTTTTCCAGCAACGCCGGGCGAATACCCGTCAGCGCCGCGAGAAGAACCCTCCTCTTGCAATCCGATCTCTCCAGAGTGCCTTTCGCCGATTCGCGCCTCCGGGCTTGCACCGTCCCCGGTTCGCTGCATAGGGCCGCGACAATTCGGCTACTCTCTCCTTCGCAGAGAATATAGACTATTCCAACATTCTATACCAACGTGCGGCATCCTGTCAAACCCTATCGACTTGGCGGCCTCATCTCGCCCTCAACCGTCTTCGTCCGGGGCAGCCGCGCCGCCGGAATGCTCTACCCGGGATTTTTCCGGTTTGACCGCCGGAGCGCTCCCGAGCAGATCGCCGTATTTCTCCAACTGATCGAGAAAGCCGCGCGATTTCAAATTCACGTTCAGGTGGACGTCCATCCATCTGCGGAGCGCGAGCTGGAGCTGCCGCTTGGAGCTTTCCTTTACCGCGATGCTGCCCAATCTGCGCATATCGAGCGCCAGGAAGACGCGCAGCAGCTTCCAAACCCCGTCCTGAAGCTCCAAGGATCCGGGATCCCTTCCCTTGCAAGATCGGCACAATGCGCCGCCCCCGGCGGCGCTGAAATAAAACGGACCGTCCTGTCTCCCGCAGTTGACGCATTCGTCCAGCATCGGCGCGTAGCCGGCGGCCGCGAACACCTTCATCTCGTAGGCCCGCGCCACGATTTGCGGATCTTTGCCTTCCGCAAGCGCCGTCTGACAGGCTTTAAGCTGATGGAACAAATAAGCCGCCGCTTCGTCGTCGTTAATCGCGCGATCGGTCAATTCGGCGGCATAAGCCGCATACGCCGGGCCTTCGAGGCCTTGCCGCAGCTCCTGAAACGATTCTATGATTTCTCCGCTGTTCAGCGTGCCGAGCGTTCCGCTTCGGTAGTAAGAATAATCGCCGTATGTAAAAAGCTGGGCCAGCGCGCCGTAACGGCTTTTGAGCTTTTTCGCCCCGCGCACGACGAGGCCCTGCTTTCCCAATGTAGGCGTAAGCAGGGTAATAATTTTATTTCCTTCCC
The DNA here is from genome assembly GCA_023418755.1 of Bacillota bacterium. Taxonomy (GTDB): domain Bacteria; phylum Bacillota; class Bacilli; order Paenibacillales; family Paenibacillaceae; genus Cohnella. Next base: position 3,016 of record JAEZZE010000457.1, read on the forward strand.
CATAATCGGTGCTTCGGATGACAATCCCTTCGGCCCGATACAGCATCGGCTCTCATTCCTCGTCCGCGACGTCGCCCTCGTCTTCGTCGGGCCCGGCGCCGGCGCCGAGCTCGGAAGCTCCGAGATTGTGCATTTCTTTATAAAGCAAATAAGCTTCGATATCGCCGGTTTGCGTAAACACGTGCCACGTGAAATCCCGCACAGCGCCTCATCCTCTCCGGGCGAAATGGTCTGCGCCTTCGAGAGTTAGGATGTCTCGGGAGCGCCGGGCGTATGCCTGACACATTTTTGCACCGGCCGGCTTGCCTTCTTAATCTTCCCGGTAGCCTAGCGTTTTCAGCATCGACTCGCGGTTGCGCCAATCCTTGTTGACCTTGACCCACAGCTCGAGGAAAATTTTCGAGCCGAGCAATCTCTCCATATCGAGCCGCGCCAGCTTGCCGACCTCTTTCAGCAGGCCGCCGTTTTTGCCGATGATGATCCCTTTCTGCGAGTCGCGTTCGACGTAGATCACCGCTCCGATGTTGACGAGCCCGTTCTCCGCGACGCTCATGCTCTCGATTTCGACCGCGATCGAATGAGGCACCTCTTCCCTCGTTAGCTGCAGAAGCTTCTCGCGGATCAGCTCGGCGCAAACGAATTGCTCCGGATGATCCGTAATTTGGTCTGCGGGATAATACATCGGGCCTTCCTTCAAATAGTTGGACACCTGCTCCAGCAGCGTCGTTACGTTGTTCCCGTGCAGCGCGGACACCGGCACGATCTCCGCGAAATCCATCTGTCCGCGAAACTTAGCGATGACCGGCAAGATCGCTTCCGGATGGATTTTATCGATTTTGTTCAGCACGAGAAATACCGGCGTATCCTTGACTTTCTTGAGCTGTTCCATAATGTAGCGGTCCCCGCCGCCGATCGGCTCGGTGACGTCGGTCAGGTAGAGGATCGCTTCCACTTCGTTCAGCGCGCTTTCCGCCGCCTTGATCATATAATTGCCGAGCTTGGAGTTCGGCTTATGGATACCCGGCGTGTCAAGGAAAACGATCTGCGTATCGTCGGTCGTATAGACGCCGTGGATTTTGTTGCGCGTCGTCTGAGGCTTATCCGACATGATCGCGATCTTCTGCCCGATCGCCTGGTTCATCAGCGTCGACTTGCCTACGTTCGGGCGTCCGACGATGGCGACGAAGCCCGATTTAAAGCCCTTCTTCTGCATCGCTTAATCTCCTTCGATCGCTTCTCGGTTGTCTAGGTCCCGCGGCAAGAAGGCGCCGGGCAATAGCTCCGAGACGGTCGCCACGCGCATATCCCCGCGCAGATTCGCCATGACGACCGGCATGTCCGGCTCGCACAGCTCGGCCAGCACCTGCCGGCAAACTCCGCAAGGAGCGATCGGCTGCTCCGTGTCGCCGATGACGGCGACCGCGCGGAATTCGCCCGCCCGGCGTCCGTCCGCGATCGCGCGGAACAAAGCCGTTCGTTCCGCGCAGTTCGTCGGTCCGTAGGCCGCGTTCTCCACGTTGCACCCATGGTGCAAATTGCCGTCCGCGTCCAGCGCGACGGCGCCTACGGCAAACCGCGAATACGGCACGTAAGCTCTCGCGCGCGCTTTGGCCGCCTCCTCCGCCAATCGCTCCGGCGTATAGCCCAAATGTTGCAGACCCATCTTTATTTTCCTCCGTTCATCCGTTACAGTCGTTTAAAATAAGGCCCGCCACAGAGGTGGACCGAGCACGATCAGCCCGACCGCCGCCGCGAAGATCGCCATGACGAGCACCGCCGCCGCCGCCGAATCTTTGGCCGTCTTCGCCAGAGGATGAAGTTCCGTCGAAATCCGGTCCAGCGTTCGTTCGACGGCGGTGTTGACCAGCTCCGCCGACCAGACGGCCGCGATCGCCAGCAACAGCCACAGCCAATCTTCCCGCGCCACGTCGAGCCACGTCGCCAGCGCGACGACGACCAGGGCGGCCGCCGCATGAAACCGCATATGACGTTCGCTTCGCAAAGTCTCCGCCAGTCCCGCCCAAGCGCTGCGGAACGCCCGGGCTTCGCGCGAACGCCAGCCGCTCATCGGACGAGGCCCGCTTCCCGCAATACCTCTTCCTGCTTGGCGAACATTCTTTTCTCCTCTTCCCCGTTGCCGTGATCGTAGCCGAGCAGGTGAAGAAACCCGTGCACGAACAGGAAGCCGAGCTCCCGCTCGAAGCTGTGCCCGTATTCCGCAGCCTGCTCCTCCGCTCTCGGGACGGAAATGACGATGTCCCCGAGCAGATCGGAGAACGGATCTCCGGCTTTCTCGTCGTCCTCCCAGCTCTCGGCGCCTTCTTCGGAAGACTCGTACTCGTCCTCGTAACGGATGTCGGCTTGTTCTCCCTCAAGGAGCGAGAAGCTCAGCACGTCCGTCGGCTTGTCCAGTCCGCGGTATTGCCGGTTCAGCTCCCGGATCCCTTCGTCGTCCGTCAGCGTCAAGGTCACGATGCCCCGGCTCACTTCCTCCTTGCGGCCGGCAATAACCAGCAGCTTTTCCAGCAAATCCATCCATTGCTCTTCCCGTTCCCCGGCGCCGCCTTCGCGTTCGTCGATCCATTCCAGGCTTAACGTCATTCCGAGTTCTCCTTTGCTTCTTTGGCGTCTTCCGTCGCTTCCTTCGCCATCTTCAGCTGCTTGTCGTCCGGATATTCGATCCGGGAGTGGAACATGCCGATGACGGCTTCCTTCAGCGTCTGGGCGATCTTGTCGAGCTCCTTCATCGTCAGGTCGCATTCGTTGAACTGGTGATCGTCCAGACGGTCCTTGATGATCTTGGCGATCATCTCCTCGATCTGCTCCACTTTCGGATGGTTCAGCGAACGGACCGCCGCTTCCACGCAATCGGCGATGCCGACGATCGCCGCTTCTTTCGACTGCGCTTTAGGTCCGGGGTAACGGTAATCGTCCTCGGTGAAGTCGATTTCCTTCCCTTGCTCCTGCGCCTGCTTGACCGCCTTGTAATAGAAATATTTCAAGAACGTCGAGCCGTGATGCTGCTCGGCGATGTCGCGAATCGGCTTCGGCAGCTTGTGGGCCTTCAGCATGTCCGCGCCGTCCTTCGCGTGAGCGATAATGATCGAGGCGCTCACCTTCGGATCCAGCTTATCGTGCGGGTTGCCGGACGCGTTCTGGTTTTCGATAAAATAGAGCGGCCGCTTCGTCTTGCCGACGTCGTGGTAGAACGATCCGACGCGGCACAGCAGCCCGTTCGCCCCGACCGCTTCCGCGGCCGACTCCGACAGGTTGCCGACCATCAGGCTGTGATGGTACGTGCCCGGCGTCTCGGTCAGCAGCTTGCGCAGCAGCGGATGGTTCGGGTTGGACAGCTCGACGAGTTTAAGCGCGGACAGTATCCCGAACGTCACCTCGAAAAACGGCATAATGCCGATGACGAGCACCGCCGTCAGCAGCCCGCTCGCAAGCATGAAGACGACCGATTGGATCAGATCCGAACGGTTCGGCTCCGGATCTACGAGCATCAGCGCCAGCACGGCGACCGAGCCGATCAGGCCGACCATGATGCCGGCCTTCAGGATGGACGAGCGCTGGCTCGCCCGGTGAATCGCCAGCACCGCCGTGAAAGAAACGACGGCGGCGACGAATCCGTAGCGAAAGTCGAAGATATGCTCTTGCTCGACGTTCAGAACGACGCTGGACAGCAGCGTAAACAGGAACGAGCTGACCAGGCCCAAATGCATGTCGAGCAGAAGCGTTACCATCATGCTTCCCATCGCGATCGGAGCCAAATAGCCTACGAACGGCCAATCCGAGCTGTACGTCAGAGCGACCAGATGCATGAACAGAAGATTCAAGGCGAAGATCAGAAACAGCATGACCCAGTGCGCGTTCGTCTTCTTCAAAATGGTCGATGCCGAAGTCAGCTCTCCGTATCCGTACAAGGCCAGCGTCAAAATTACGGAAAGCAGCAGCACGCCGAGCTGCGGCAAATAGTTTTTGCGCTCCTGCAGCAATCCCATGGCGTCCAGCTTCTCGTACAGGCTTTCGGTAATGACTTGACCTTGCTTGACGACGATGTCGCCTTGCTTGATCACGACCGGAGGCGTGTTCTGCTTCGCTTCCATTCTGGCGGTCTCGGTCGCTTTCTTGTCCAAAAACTTGTTCGGCATGATCGCCAACCGCGCCAGCTCTTGCACGATCTCCCGCTCCGTCTTGAGCGACAGGGAGCTCGCGTTCACCAGCTCGGCCACTTTCGTGCGGGCCGTCTCCGCGTGCGTGATCGGCTCGCTCGTCATCTTCCGCACGACGTCGCGCGTCACCGACCGCATCTCCTGGAGCTGTTCGGGCGACATTCGGGGAATCTTGTAGTAAGTCTCCTCCGGTATCGAATATTTCTGCGCGGCGACGACCCGCTGCATCTCCGCCAGCAGCTCCGCCGAATACGAATCCGAGCTGCGGCTGGAGATGACGAAGCTGGAGACGTATTGATCGACGCGATCGGGAATGACGCGGCGGAAAATGTCGACGCGGTCGGCTTCCGTAATCTGGTCGTCCATGTTCAGCTCTTCGATTCTCGCGAACAGTTCGTTGACGAGCACCTCGTTGCGAAGCTGGACGATCGAGTAAATATCGGCCAGCTTGTTCGCCGCTTCCTCCTGCGCCTGCAAGGTCGCCTTCTCGTCGACCTCTTGGCGCGGCGCGCGGATGTCTTTGTCCGCCTTGCCGTTCAGCGTAATGTCGTACGTCTCCGGAACGAGCCTCGGAGCAAGGCTGAAATAAAACAAAAACACAAAAAGCAGAAGCAGGAGCCAGCGCATCGCCGCGCTGTTCTTCCATCCTGCCGCTGCCCCGGACAAGGTAAGCGGATTGCTAGGCTGGCCGCTGTTGTTTCGACTCATCCGGCACTCCCCTCCCTCAAGGGTTTATTGTTCGTGGTCCGCATTGTAAGCGAGAATGATCTTCTGCACGAGCGCGTGTCTGACGACGTCCTGATCGGTAAAGTAGACGATTCCGATCTCTTCGATGGAGCGAAGAATCCGTTCGGCCTCCATCAGTCCCGACTTCTTTCCCTTCGGCAGATCGATCTGCGTCACGTCTCCGGTAATGACCATCCGGGAGCCGAAGCCCAGCCTCGTCAAAAACATCTTCATCTGCTCCGGCGTCGTGTTCTGCGCTTCGTCCAAAATAATGAAGGAATCGTCCAGCGTGCGCCCTCTCATGTACGCTAGCGGAGCGATTTCGATCTGGCCGCGCTCCATCGCCTTGGCGACCCCTTCGGCGCCAAGGGCGTCGTTAAGAGCGTCGTATAGCGGACGCAAATACGGGTCCACCTTCTCTTGCAAATCCCCGGGCAGGAAACCGAGGTTCTCTCCGGCCTCTACGGCCGGGCGGGTGAGCAGAATGCGCTTCACCCGGCCTTCCTTCAGCGCGGAGATGGCGCACATGACGGCGAGATACGTTTTGCCGGTGCCGGCGGGCCCGATGCCGAACACGATGTCCTTCTTGCGAATCGTCGTGACGTAGTGGCGCTGGCCCAGCGTCTTCGGAATAATCGGCTTGCCGCGAAAGGTAAGCGTGATCTCCCCCTTGAACAGGGAGAGCAGCTCGTCCGCTTTCATCTCGCGCGCGAGCTCGAGCGCGTAGCGGACGTCGCGTTCGCCGAGCTGCAGGCCGCCTTGGATGAGCTGGATCAGCGTCTCGAACAACTGCTGCAGGGAACGGACTTCCTCTTCAGGCCCCTCAATATAGATTTCCGCGTCCCTCGATCGGATGAGCGACACGGTTTCCTTCTCGATCAGTCGCAAAAACTTGTCTTGCGGGCCGAACAGCGCCAGCCCCTCTGCCGCATTGCTGAGCGGGATCGTCGTCGAATGCTTCGGTTCCGTCAAAAAAACTCATTCCCCCTAAATCCTATCCGCTACATGATTGGACGTTCGACCTCGATGGATTGTTCCACTTCAAAAAGAACGGTTAACATCACTTTACCATTCTCGCTATGTTCATGCAAAATCTTTTCCGCTTTAATTGTCGCATCCTTGCCGGCTTGCGCGAGCAATTCGGCTCTCGCCTGAGCGAGTCCGACCTCTTTCGCCTCCGCGGGAGTAAGCTTTTTCCCGATTTCGACGACTTCCAGCTCGTGCTCCTTCATCGTTCCGAAAGGCAGCTCGATGTTCCACAGCTTGGCCTTCTTGATCTCCGTGCGGATTTGCGACCGTTCGAACGGCTCGTCTCCGTAGCCCGAAATTTGCAGCGCCCTGTTGCCGATCACCAGATAGCCTCTTTCCTTGGACCCGCCGGTCAAATTTCTCGTCTTCGACTCCAGAGGCGAGACGATCCGGTACTCGTGCCATACCAGCCCCATCACCTTGCCCTTGGAGATGACCAGCTTGCTGTTCCTCTGATCGCCGATAATGCCGGAGATCAGAATATCGCCCTTGCGCACCCGGTCGTTGCGCTCCACCTTCGGCCGGCCGTTCTCCGCCACGATGCGGGTCACTACCGCATCCGCTTTGGCGACGAGATGTCGCGGGCCCTCCAAAGCTTTAGCCTCCGGCTTCGTCGATTCGACGACCCTAATCGTTATGGCGGTGCCGCGCTTGTCCACGCCGACCCAGGCCGCCTCGGGCAGACGAAGCGCAAGCCGCTGCGACAGCGTGGCCGCGTCCCCGAGCCGGAACGACCACTGGTAGCCGTAGATGCCTTCGGCTCTCGCGGCCTGGCGGATCTTCTCCTCGGTAATCGCCGAATTTCCTTCTACGCGCACGTCCCAGATGAGCGTGGACAGCACGAACAACGCCGCGACGAACGCGAACATGCCCGCCGCGAACGTTTTGCGCCGCGACAGCCGGGCCAGCCGGAACGGCAAGCCGTGCCTGGACATGATCCGGGTGCGGCAGCCGCTCTCCTTCAGCAATG
>JAEZZE010000458.1 GCA_023418755.1 Bacillota bacterium
GCTAGTTGTGCCTAGCTTGGCTAGGCGCGCAATCGTCGAACAAGGCCGGTCCTCCGCAATGCGGAAAACCGGCCCTCTCAACATTTGGAAATTTCCGGGGTTCAGACGCAATCTTGTCATTCGTACCTCTTGGAAGCCGGGATTTGGGCCGGCAACGCAAAGGTTATTTGCCGGTCTTGATGGCCTCGTCGTGAGCTTGAGCGAACTCGTCGGGCGTGATTTCCTTGCCGAACAGCGCCTGGATTCGGTTGAGGTGAACTTCGGCGGCCCCCGATGCCATTTGCACGTCGGCAAACAGGGTAAATCTCGTAGCGCTGTTCACCTCGTTAAGCAGGTCAATGTAGAGCGGCGGAAGCTGATTCTTTGACGTGTTCACCTTGGTAGCCGGAATCACGCCGGCACCGGTTACGGATTCCTCGCCCCAACGCTTCACGAAGTACTTCACGAATTTTTTCGCTTCCTCTTTGACGGGGGAATTCTCGGCGACGAACAAGCCGACGCCCGGACCGCCTACCCAGCTGTCGATATGGCTCTTGCCGCCATCGACCGTCGGGAACCGGAAGAAACCGATGCTGTCGCGGAACGATTGCTGAATATCCCGGTTTGTCGTGTAATTCGGGAGCTCCCACGTCCCCATCAGGTACATGGCAGCCCCGCCGGATATAAAGTCCACTTTGACTTCATCGTTCGACAGGCCGTTGAAGCCTTCGTTGAACGCGTTCCTATCGACAAGCTCCTGAACGCGCTTCGCCGCTTCGACAAGGCCCGGATCGGCGAAGGAGGTCGTACCCTTGATCGCGTTCGTAAGCGCTTCCGTTCCGGCGATACGGTCAGCCAAATACATGTACCATAGCGACCCCGTCCAGCGATCCTTGTTGCCGAGCGCGATCGGCTTTACGCCATGGGCTGCAAGCGTTTGTACGATTTGCAGAAATTCGGCGTAAGTCGTTGGAATCCGCAAACCGTACTGCGCAAAAATTTTCTTGTTGTAATAAATCGGAGCGATATTGAATTCCAGCGGCAGCGCATAGATATTGCCGTTGACGGTAAACGCTTCGGTAGTTCCCGCAACGAATGAATCTTGCAGCTCGCTATGCAGCAATTCATCGAGCGGCGTGAACAACTGACCTTCGACGAACGGCTGAAGATACCCGGCCGCCCACGTCAGGCCGACGTCCGGCAGCTCGTTGACCGCGGAGATCACCTTAATCTTGGCTTTGTATCGTTCATTATCCAGCACTTCCTGCTTAATGATGACGTTGGGATTCTCCGATTGATACTCGTCGATAATTTCGTTCACGACCTGGTGCTGGCCCGGTGCGCCCGCTGCCGGCCACAGGTGCATCATGTTGATCGTCACCTTCTCGTCCGCCGCTGCGTCCGGAAGGCGATCGTTCATTTTCCTCCCGCAACCGGACACAACCAGGACCAGGCCAATCGCAAGTACCGTTAGCGCTCGAATTTTTGTGTTGTGCACGTTCGTATCCCCCACCCAGCATCCTGCCAAACCGGCAGGATGCGGTTTGGTCAGAATGACGAGTTACTCTTTCACTCCGCCAAGCGCCACGCCCGCGATAATATACCTCGACAACAGGAAGTATATCACAAACAACGGCAGCGTGGTCAGCGCCAGACCCAAATAAATCGAGCCGAACTCCGTCTTGTAAATATCGCCTCGAAGCAAGCTCACCATGACCGGCAACGTATACTTTTCCTTCTGCGTCAGAAGAATCAGCGGCATGAACAGATTGTTCCAGTTGGCGACAAACGCAAAGATAGCCTGCGTCGCCACTGCCGGAATCATGATCGGCATAACGATTCGGTTGAACGTGCGAAACTCGCCCGATCCGTCGATGCGTGCCGCCTCCACCATCTCGATCGATAGAGTCGCAAGCAAGTATTGGCGCATGAAGAACACCACCGCCGGCGCCGCGATAGCCGGCAGAATGAGCGGCAGGAAGTTATTCGTCCAATGCAATTGATACATGAACTGATAGAAGCCGATAGCGCTAGCTTGCGCCGGAATCATCATGACGCACATGATGAACGTAAAGAACGGCTGGCGCATCTTCCAATTGTATGCCGTGAGCCCGTATGCCGTCAGGGAAGAGAAATAAACCGTCAACAGGGTCGCGGAGCCGGAGATGATCAGCGAGTTGAAAAAACCGCGAATGGGATCGAAGCTCTTGTCCAGCAGCACGTTCCAGTTGCTCGCCAAGTGCGTCGACGGAAGCAGCGAGAGACCGCTTTGGATTTCCGGCGTGGAACGCGTGGCGTTCACGAACATGATCCAGAACGGAAGAATGCTGAGCAGCGCCAGGAAAATGAGAACGATGTAAATAATCGTCTTGTTCATGCGCCGGACGGCCCTTCCGCTCTCCTTCTTCTTGATTGCGTTCAGGGAGACGGTTCCGTTTCTTTCGATATTGGCCACGAATTACGCCCCCCTTGCCGCTGCTTTTGCAGCTTTTCTGAGCTTCTTTTCTTCCTTTTGGATTCTTGCCGCGTCCCGGTCGCGCATAGCGTAGAACAGCACCGCGGACAACACCGCCGCGATCGCGAACATGATCATGCTCGCCGCCGCCGCGCGATTGTACAAATAGCTGCCCCTGAACGCTTGCCCGTAGATGAACACGGACGTAGTGAGCGTAGCGTTGTCCGGTCCTCCGGACGGGACAATGAACAGCTGCGGAATGTCGAACATCTGCAATCCGCCGATCATCGATACGATCAGAACGTAAAGCAAGATCGTCCGGAGACTCGGCAGCGTGATGCGGAAGAAGGTCTGGAATCCGTTCGCGCCGTCCATGGCCGCAGACTCGAAGAGGGCCGGGTTGATGCCCATAACGCCCGCGACAAGGACAATCATCGTATTGCCGTACCACATCCAGAACTGGATGAACGATACGATGCCGCGCGCCGTCGTCTTGTCCTGAAGGAAGAAGATCGGCCCGTCGGACCAGCCCATCATCTCGAACAAACTGTTCACGGGACCCATCGGATAGGCGAACAAGGTACTGAAAAGCACGGCGATCGTGCTCGCCGTGATAATATTCGGCATATAGAGCATAACTTTGAACGCGCCTTGTCCCCGTATTCTGAGGCGTTGGTTGGTGAACCACGCGGCGAGCAAAAGCGCGAGAACGATCTGAGGGATAAAGTTCGAAATCCAGAGAATAGCGGTATTGGATAACGACGTTCGGAAGGCGACGTTATCGAAAATAAGATCTTTGAAGTTTTGAAACGGATTATCCAGAATCTGAATCGGCTTGGGTATTAATCCCTGTAAATTAGTGAACCCGATTGCTGCGGTGTATAGAATGGGATACATCGAGAAAACCAGGAACGCAAAAATAAAAGGAAGACTGAAAATATAGCCGTATTTCGAATAGTTGACACCTTTGCGCCGCATGATTCTCACCCCATCAATTAATATGAAGGGGTTGTCTCGTAAGTTAAAAGAGCCGTACGAAAAGACGATCGATAGAGAATGTTGTCGTGCATGTATCTCCCTCCGATGCGATACGGTCCTCAGGAGATACATGCGCTTTTTTTTCATCGACAATCTTCTCAGACTCTACTTATGAGACAGCCCCTTCGGCGCCTTACTATTCGCTGTCGATGTTAAGAGAGTCCTTGACTTGCTGCTTGAAGTCCGCGATCGCTTTGTCGCGGTTCTTATTGCCCGCCGTGTATTCGCGTACTTGGTCGCGCCAGAGACTGTTGATCGATTCGTCGAACTGGGTCAAGTTCTTGCCGGATGCGTTGGCATTGGCCGGAACGAATACGTCGAACATATTTTGCCCGCCGAGGAGATCGATTTGGCCGTTCGCATTCGACATAACGACCGAAGATGCCACGCTGTCCTTCGTGCCTTGCTCGCCTTCCTTCATGGTGCCGTTAGCCCAGTATGTTTGGAGGCCCGTCTCGGAAGTATCGAGCGTCACCCAATGGATGAAGTCGGCCACGGCCGCTTTTTTCGCTTCGTTCTTGGCAACGTCTTTATTAGCCAGCAGCCAAGTACCGCCCCAGAAAAATCCCGTCGGAGGCTCGGTGACCGCCCAGTCGCCGTTCGTGTCTTTAACTTGACCGTTCATCACGTAGTTGATGAGCCAAGCCGGACCGAAGAAACCGAAGACCGGTTGTTTGCCGCTACCCGACATATCCGCGTACCAAGCTTCCGTCCAGTCTTGCGTGTCGTTATGATAGCCGTTGTCTTTCAGCTTCTTGGAGAGATCAAGGAACTGTTCGCGCTTCGGATCGATATGCAGCTTGCCATCTACGAGCCAGCCCACGTCGGAGCTGTTCTCGATCGGGTGCCAGATATCGCCGTCGCCGGAAACGATGCCGTAGCCTTTGGCTTTCAGCTTGGCGGCCGCTTCGAAGAACTTATCCCAGCCGGGACCGATTTCGTTCTTGATCGCCGTCGGATCGTCCGTTCCGAACGTATCTTTGGCAAGCGAACGGCGATAGATGAACGCGCCGCCCGTCGCTTGATAGCCGAGAGCTTTCAGTTGGCCGTCCTTGCTGCCGATGTCGACCGAGTATTGAGCGATGCCGGCGTTCTTAACCATGTCATCGGTAAGGCCGAGGTCGGCATAATTAGCCGCATAGTCGGATGCGTCGCCTTGCGAATATTTGAGGACGAACGCGGCTTCCGCCGCATAGAGGTCCGGGGCGTCGTTGCCGCCCGCGGCAAGCGCCTGGTCAAGCGCGGGTTGATACGCGCCGTCCGTGGTGGCGATAATCGTGGTCTTGAACTCGACGTTCGCGTCGGGGTGGGTTTCAAGATACTTGGTCGTCATGTTCGGAATTTCATCCGTAAAAGCCCAAAGATTGATGGTGACTTTTTCTTTGGAGTTGTTGGCCGCCGGAGATTCGGAACTGCTGCTTGGCGAGCTTGGACTTGCGCTTGGACTTGCGCCTGAGCTGCCGGACGAATTCGAGTTTCCGCCGCCGCACGCGGCGAGCACGGAAGCCAGCAAGACAAATGCCGTGGACGCGGATAAAAAGCGTTTCATTTCTAGTGTCCTCCCTTTTTTAACGCTTACAGTTACTTTGTAACCGCATTCATAATTATAGGGCTTGGAATGCAAGCGCAAAAGGAACTGGCCATTGGGAGAAATTCCACTATTATTGGATAGAAGGGTCGGTATCCAGCACTTGGTGCCGGTACTGGCTGGGGCTTAGGCCCTCGCTGTCTTTAAATACTTTAATGAAATATTTCGCCGTATGATAACCGACTTGCTCGGCGATTTCCCAGATCGGCATGCTGGTCGTGACTAATAGTTCCTTCGCTCTTTGCAATCTTCTGCGCGTCAAATAGTCGCTGAAAGTCACGCCGGTCTGCTCCTTGAACAGCACGCTGAAATAGCTCGCGTTCAAATGCAGCTGGTCCGCGACCTGCTTCATGCTGATCGCCTCGTGCAGATGAGCATAGATATATTGGATCGCGTCTCTGATAGCGGTACCGTACCGCGCTTCGTCGCGGCCTACTTCGATCAGCTTCGGGTCGACCAGCTTCTCCATCGCATCCAGACGCTCCCTGCCGTCGACCAGCTCGAGCGCTCTTTGGGCGGCATTAATCAGCATCGTTTTGTCCAGCGGCTTGAGAATATATTCGAACGCGCCGAGCTGCAGCGACTTCTTCGCATATTCGAATTCGGCATAGCCGGAGATGATAATGACAACGGGCAGCTGCCCGCGCTCGGCCAACGTCTCCAGCATCTGCAAGCCGTCGACTTCCGGCATTCTTACATCCGTAATGAGGATATGAACCGTATTCGTTTCCAACCATTCGAGCGCCTCGACCCCGCTCGCGGCGCTCTCGATTCGATATTTGCCTGCCGACCAGGCGACGAGCGTCTTCTGTATGCCAAGGCGCGTGCGCGGTTCATCGTCCACGATCAATATCGTTTTCAAGGCTGTTCGTCCCCTTCCGGAGGAATCGTAATTTCAAATCGCACGGTCGTGCCGGCACCGGGCTTGCTTTCGATCTGCAGCCCGCTGCCGCGTTCCGCCGTGTTCGGATAATACAGCTTGAGGCGCCGTTGAACGTTGGACATGGCAACCCCCGCTCCCTTCTTGGCCTCCCGGGAAGGTCCGCCCTCGATGCTTTGCATGAGCTTGGCCAACGTCTCTCCGTCCATGCCAAGCCCGTCGTCGATGACGGCAACGGTCGCAAAACCCGGCCTCGCCGAAAATACCCGGATCGTGACCGACCCCGGACCGATGCGGCTCTCCACGCCGTGCAAAACCGCGTTCTCCACGAGCGGCTGAATGATCAGCTTGGGAATCGGCACCTGCAAGAGTCGTTCATCCGCTTCGATGTTCCAGTCCAGCCGATTGACGAAACGCATTTTCATAATTTGCAAATAGCGCTGCGCGTGCTCAAGCTCGTCGCGAATGGTTACCCGCTCGTCATTGCCGGCCGCGCTGCCGATCACATAGCGAAACAGCCCGGACATGGCGAGAATCGCCTGCGCAAGCTCGCTTTCCTCTTTTTCCTCCAACGACCAATAGAAAGCTTCCAGCGTGTTGAACAGAAAATGAGGGTTGATCTGCGCCTGCAGCGCCTTGAGCTCCGTGCGGCTCTGCGTAATTTCCTTCTCGTAGACGACTTGAATCAGCTCGTTCATATGGGTAACCATCTGGTTGTACGTGTTGTTCAGCTCGTCGATTTCCAGCGTTCGGAAGCGGTTGCGACCGGCAGGAATCAGCCTGAGCCCGCCGAATCTGGCGCTGCGCATGCTTCTCATCAGCCGCTGAATGGGCCGCGTTATCATCGTGGACAGCAACAGCGTCAATAGCAGGAAAGCGAAGGCGGCAATGCCGATAGACACGTAGATCGCCGTCTGCAGCACGAAGATCCCTTCCGTCGCCGCTTCGACCGGCATGAGCAGCACGAGCTTCCAGTCCGCCACGTCGGAATGCTGCCTGACGGCGAGCATCCGCTCCTCCCCGATCGTAACGGTGCTTCCCGTTTGCGCGAGCACCGACTTCGCCGCCTCATCGTCGATATCCGATATGATCGGGTTGCCATCGCTATCTCCGAGCAGCATGAACTCCCTGTTTTTGGAAGGGTCGCCTTTTGCCTCGGGATCGTACATATTGAAGTAATCGCGGTTGACGTGAACGACCAGGTAACCGCCGGGCCAGTAGGAAAAATCCAGCAGATTGATGCGGCGGATCGCCAGCACGGAATCCGGCAAACGCGGATCGATTCCGACCCAGGCAATGCGCCCTTTCTTATCGTCCGCCGCCGCGAGCGCATTCTCGGATATGCGATTGATGCTGGAATCGTCAAGCGGGAACAACCGCCTGTTGTCCAACGTGTAGATCTCAAGCGAGCTTATGCCCGAGGAATAAGCCATATAATTGTTGGCGACTTGCAGCAGCGACTGGCGCTCGTTGAACTTGGTCGGCATCTTCTGCACTTCTTTCAGCAGCAGCTTCTGCACGTAGGAATCCGCGACCACCTGGGTGGTCAGCGAATCGATCTGCTTCAGCAGCGCATCCAGCCGTCCGTTGGCCTGAATCGCCGTCTGTTGGATATGCTTCTCCGCGCTTTGCCTCAGGAGCACGGATACTTCGCCATAGATAAACGTCCCCGCAAAGGTAAGCACGAGGATCATCGTTAGCGTGAAACCGACGAAAATCTGGTTTCTAAGGGTGTTGATCTCTCGGAGATTGATGAGCCGATCCGTCCACTTTCTCACTTGCACCCATTCCTCTTTTGCTAGATCCTAGGTCCAACGTACCTTATTCAAATTGGAGTGTCAAACGATAATATCGGTATTAAAACTAAATATAATGGTATTTTTTCATAGCGTACGGGGTGTCGGCTCCTGGGAATGTCTGCTAGAATAGATGGGAATGCGATTCTATAGATCGGGGATGCAGACCTTGATGAAACCGGTTAAACGCAATGAACCGCTTGTTACTCATATTTATACCGCCGATCCTTCGGCCCACGTATTCGAGGGGAAGCTATACATTTATCCGTCGCATGATCTTGATCACGAGCAGGTCTCCAATGACAACGGCGATCAATACGACATGGAGGACTACCACGTTCTGTCGATGGAGGACGAGAACTCCCCATGCATCGACCACGGCGAGGCGCTTCATCTGCGCGATATTCCATGGGCGAAGCAGCAGCTGTGGGCGCCGGACGCGGCTTATAAGAACAATACCTA
>JAEZZE010000008.1 GCA_023418755.1 Bacillota bacterium
AGCCGGGACCGGTCAGGGACGCGATCGCCTATCAAGCGAAACTAGAAATCGCCATGAAGTCGTTTCTGGAGGAAGGCGGGTACACCGCGTTCACGACGACGTTCGAGGATCTGCACGGACTGGAGCAGCTTCCGGGACTCGCCGCGCAGCGTCTGATGGAGCAAGGCTACGGCTTCGCGGGCGAAGGGGATTGGAAGACCGCCGCCCTGACCCGGCTCGTGAAGATTATCGCGGGCGGAGTCGACACGTCCTTCATGGAGGATTATACGTATCATTTCGAACCCGGCAACGAGCTGGTGCTCGGAGCGCACATGCTGGAAGTATGCCCGTCCCTGGCGGCGTCCAAGCCGCGCATCGAGGTGCACCCGCTCGGCATCGGCGGCAAAGCCGACCCGGCGAGGATCGTATTCGACGGCAAAGGCGGTTCCGCGATCAACGTATCGGTCGTCGATATGGGCAGCCGTTTCCGCATGATCGTGAACGAAGTGGAAGGAGTCGCCGTGAACAAGGCGATGCCGAAGCTTCCGGTCGCCCGCGTGCTCTGGAAGCCGCAGCCCTCGCTGCAGCTCGGCGCCGAGGCCTGGATCCTGGCCGGCGGCGCGCATCACACCGTCTATTCGTTCGCGGCGACGACCGAGCAGATGCTCGACTTCGCCGACATCTTCGGCATCGAATGCGTCGTCATCGACGAGCAGACGAACGCCGTCCGGCTCCGCAACGAGCTGCGCTGGAGCCAGGCCGCTTGGAAATAAGTTTCGGGCGTTCGCGAGGCTGTCCCATACGGGGCAGCCTCTTCGTCTTGTTAACGGTTCGCGGTCGGCTGCGAAAATTCCGGCTCGCCGTCGTTCCGCTTTTGCAGGTTGTAGTGGTAGACGCGAAGCGCGACGATCTTGACGATCGCGTACGCCGGAACGACGATGATCATGCCTGCCGGGCCGATGACGGCTCCGGCCCCGATAATCAGCAGCATGATCGTCAGCGGATGGACGTTCATCTGCTTGCCCATGATTTTGGGAGCGACGAGATTCGATTCGATCTGGTTCGACACGATGATAACGACGCAAGCTTCCAGAGCGGCGATGGGCGAGATCGTCAGAGCGACGATGACGGCCGGAATCCCGGCCAGCAGCGGGCCCAGGTAAGGGATGACGTTCGTGACGGCGGCGACCAATCCGAGCAGCAGCGGATAAGGAAGATCGATGATCAAGTAGCCGCAGAACGTCAGCGTTCCCATGACGATCGACGTAATCGCTTTGCCCAGAATGAAAGAGCCGATCGAGGCGTCGATTTCCCGAATCGCTTCCAGCGCTTCCCGGTGATAGCGGGTCGGCAGAAGCCGCGTCGCGATCGCCGGGAACTTGTGATCCTCCTTGAGCATGTAGTAGATGATGAACGGCACGAGGCCGAGCAGCAGGAAGAAGTTCATGACGATGTTGAACAGGCCGCGCACGCTTCCGACGATCGAGTTCAACAGATCGCCCAAGGCGCTGGAGAGCTGGGACGCGAGGTTGGCCGTCGAGAACGCCTCGTCCTTTCCGATATTTTGGAGCCACGGATGCTCCTGCAACGATGTCAGCCAGCGTCGGATCTGCTCCAGAATGTCGGGGAAATTTTGCACGAGCGTAAACGATTGTTGGCGGATAAAAGGCCAGACTAGCCAAGAGAAGGCGAAGATCAGGCCGATCGCGACGAGGTAGACGATCAGAATCGACAAGGACAGCGGCAGGCGCTTGGCCAGCAGTCTCACCGCCGGCCTCAGCGCATAGTAGAACATGCCCGACAGAACGACCGGCACGAACAGAGCGGCCAGGACGTCGCCGAGCGGGTTGAACAGATAATCCACTTTCGAGGCCAAATAGGCGATGAGCAGAACGACGATAATTCCGTAACCGATGCGAAACCATTTTCCTTGCGGCATAGGCCCGCCCCCTTCTTCATCTCTTAGGTCAAGATGATCTTATTATAAAATTAACTTTTCCCGCATGAAAATAAACCTTCCGAAAATAAACCCAAGCAGGAAACGTGCGCGCGGAATGCAAATTATTGAAGAAGCATAGACATAGTTCATCGCGGGGCGAGAACCGCGATCGTCTTTAAGGTTCCGATAAGCCTTTAGGGAGGTGACGTTGCATGCAGGACTCGCCGGCTCTTGTATCATCGGACGACCTGTACCTTTTCAATACCGGGCAGCTGTTTCGCGCCTACCTTACCTTCGGCGCGCATCCGATGGAGGCGGCGGGACACAAGGGCGTACGGTTCGTCCTCTGGGCGCCGAACGCCCGCGAAGCGTTCGTCGTCGGAGATTTCTGCGATTGGAGCAGCTCCGACCCGTCCCGCGCGGTCGCGCTCGAGAGAATCGGAACGACCGGCGTATGGGCCGGCTTCGGCCGCGGACTGGGCGAAGGCTGCCGCTACAAGTACGAGCTGGTCGACGCCAACGGGGACCGCCGCCTGAAGAGCGATCCGTTCGGCTTTCGCTCCGAGCTTCGTCCGGACACGGCTTCCGTCGTGGCGTCGCTCTCCCGTTACGAGTGGCAAGACGGAGACTGGATGGAGCGAAGAACGCAAAGTCCTCCGTACGACAAGCCGCTGCTCATCTACGAGGCGCATCTGGGCGCCTGGAGGATGGATGAACCCGAGCGGTTTCGGAGCTACGCCCGGCTGGCGAGCGAGCTCGTCGACTACGTCTGCGGCATGGGATACACGCACATCGAGGTGCTGCCGCTTGCCGAGCATCCGCTCGATCGCTCGTGGGGGTACCAAACGACGGGCTATTACGCCGCGACCAGCCGTTACGGACCGCCGGAAGGCTTGATGGAGCTTGTCGATTGCGCCCATCGGCGCGGGATCGGCGTGCTGCTCGATTGGGTCGGCGGCCATTTCTGCAAGGACGAGCACGGGCTGAGGCTGTTCGACGGAACGCCGCTGTTCGAGCCTGCCGACGACCGCCGCGCGGAGAAGCCTCTCTGGGGGACGCTCGCCTTCGATTTCGGCAAGCCCCAGGTACGGAGCTTCCTGATCTCCAACGCGCTGTTCTGGCTCGATGCGTACCATATCGACGGCCTGCGCGTGGACGCGGTGGCCAGCATGATCGATCTGAATTTCGACAAACCCGATCCGATGCGCGCGGAGAACCGTTACGGGGGCACCGAGGATGTCGAAGCGCTCTCCTTTTTGCGCAAGCTGAACGAAACCGTCTTTCTCTATTACCCCGAGACCCTCATGATGGCAGAAGATTCTTCCTCCTATCCGGCCGTCACCTCGCCGACCTATCTGGGGGGCCTCGGCTTCAACTACAAGTGGAACATGGGCTGGATGAACGATATGCTCCGCTACATGGAGACCGATCCCGCCCGCAGACCCGACCGCCATTCTCTTATCACGTTTTCCATGCATTACGCCTATTCCGAAAATTACGTCCTGCCCCTGTCGCACGACGAAGTCGTTCACGGCAAACGTTCGTTGCTGAACAAGATGCCGGGAAGCTACGAGGAGAAATTCTCGAATCTCCGTTTATTTTACGGGTACTGGATGACCCACCCCGGCAAGAAGCTGCTCTTCATGGGCGGCGAATTCGGCCAATTCGACGAATGGAAGGACGACGCCGGGCTCGACTGGAGCCTGCTCCGGTATCCGCTGCACGACAGCATGCTCCGGTACGTCCGCGACTTGAACCGGATTTACTTGGAGCAGCCCGCCCTTTGGGAGAACGACCACCGCCCTTCCGGTTTCGAGTGGATCGACGTCAACAACGCCGCCCAGTGCATGCTCTCGTTCCAGCGCGGCGACAAGTCGGGAAGCCGTCCCGTCGTCGTCGCGTGCAATTTCTCCCGACGCAGCTATCCCGCTTACCGGATCGGAGTGGGGCGGCCGGGAACGTACCGGTTGCTTCTGAGCAGCGATCGCGGCGAATACGGCGGCTCCGGCAGCCCGATGCCCGACCGGGTCGCTACCGCGAACGTTCCCATGCACGGTAAGCCCTGCAGCATCGAAATTCCGGTTCCCGCTTTGACCGTCCTCCTGTGGGAGGCGGTAGACGAGCGTCCGGACGCCGGCTATCGAGGTTAAACCCGCGAAGTCCCTTACACCAATCCGGTCCGCTCTTCGACGTTGTCAACAAACCAGAGGAGGATTGATCGCATGCGCAAAAACGAATGCGTCGCCATGCTGCTCGCCGGGGGCGAGGGCCGCCGCTTGGGCGTGCTCACGAAGGATCTCGCCAAACCGGCCGTCCCATTCGGAGGCAAGTACCGCATTATCGACTTTACGCTCAGCAACTGCGTGCATTCCGGAATCGAGACGGTCGGGGTACTGACGCAATACCAGCCGTTCGCGCTGACCCGGCACTTGGGAATCGGTTCCCCTTGGGGGCTAGATCGGCGGGAGGGAGGCATGCACGTGCTGCCGCCCTACGTTCGCCAGAAGGGCGGAACGTGGTATAAGGGGACGGCCAACGCCATCTATCAGAACCTCGGCTTCATCGAAAGCTACGATCCCGAATACGTGTTGATTATTTCCGGCGATCACATTTACAAAATGGATTACGATCTGCTGCTCGAGGCCCACAAGAATAACGACGCGGACGCGACGATCGCCGTCATCAGCGTGCCCTGGGCGGATGCGAGCCGCTTCGGCATCATGAAGGCGGACGAAGAGGGACGCATCGTCGAATTCGCGGAGAAGCCGAAAAATCCGGCCAGCAACCTGGCGTCGATGGGCGTCTATATGTTCAATTGGCCGGTGCTGAAGGAATCGCTCATCCGCGACGAAGCGAACGCGCAATCTTCCAACGACTTCGGCAAGGACATTATCCCGACGCTGCTGGCGGAAGACGCCCGGCTGTTCACCTACCGGTTCGACGATTATTGGAAGGACGTCGGCACGATCGACAGCTTGTGGGAGGCGAACATGGATCTGCTGGAGGAGCGCCCGTCGCTGCAATTGAACGATCGCTCGTGGCGCATTTTCACGGCTAACCCGAACCAGCCGGCGCAATACGTGGCGCCGTCCGCCAAGGTGCGGAACTCGCTGATCAACGAGGGCTGCGTCGTCGAAGGCGAGATTAACCGCTCGGTGCTGTTTAACGGGGCTCGCGTCGGGGAGGGCAGCCTGGTCGAGGATTCGATTCTGATGCCGGGCGCGGTCGTCGGCCGCCACGCGAAAATCATTCGCGCGATCGTGGGCGAAGGAGCGATCGTAGGAGACGGCTGTCGGGTCGGCGGCGTCGATTCGGCGGACATCGCGGTCGTAGGAAGCGGAAAAACGATAAGCCTGACGGCGGAAGACAAGGAGGCCGAAACGGTATGAAGCTGCCGATGATGGGCGTAATCAACCTG
The DNA here is from genome assembly GCA_023418755.1 of Bacillota bacterium. Taxonomy (GTDB): domain Bacteria; phylum Bacillota; class Bacilli; order Paenibacillales; family Paenibacillaceae; genus Cohnella. Next base: position 5,337 of record JAEZZE010000008.1, read on the forward strand.
ATTCACGAAGCGGACGAGATGGAAGCGTTGACGGCCAACCGCTGCCTGGCGTCGGTGCCGTTCGGCGGCAGATACCGCTTGATCGACTTCGCGCTGTCTTCCATGGTCAACTCCGGCATCCCCAATGTCGCCGTGTTCGCGCACCGGAAATTCCGTCCGCTGATGGACCATCTCGGCTCCGGGGCGAACTGGGATTTGCATCGCAAGATGAGCGGCCTGTTCGTGCTGCCGCCGTCGATGGAGGATCAGACCGATTTCGGCAAGGGCGACTTGTATCACTTTTACCGCCATCGCGATTACTTTACCCGGACGCCGCTGGAATACGTCGTCATTGCGCGCAGCCATATGGTGTGCAACGTCGACTTCGCGAAGGTGCTGGACCAGCACCGGGAGTCCGGCGCGGACGTTACCGTCGTCTGCAAGCGGACGCCGGAAGGCACTCCCGGCCTCGCCCGCAAAGCGAAGCTGGACGACACGGGACGAATCGCGGAGATGCAGGACCATTTCGGCCGTTTGGACAGCGACATCGTGTCGATGGAGATGTACGTGCTGAGCAAGGAGCTGCTGTTGGACCTGGTGGAGACGTCGCTTGCCCAAGGACGCGATCATTTCGTCAGGCATTCGATTCTGACCCGGCTGCACCGGTTGAACGTTCGCGCTTATCTGCACGAAGGGGTGCTGGGCGTCGTCAACAACATCGCCGCTTATTATCGGCATAGCATGGAGCTGCTGCGACCGGAAGTTTGGCGGGAGCTCTTCTTCAAGCCGGGCTCGATCTATACGAAGGTCAAGGACGAGCCGCCTACGCATTATAGAGGCGGAGCGGAAGTGTCGAATTCGCTCATCGCCAACGGCTGCGACATCGAAGGCGCGGTATCGGGCAGCATTTTGTTCCGCGGAGTTAAGGTTGCCAAGGGCGCGGTCGTGCGCAATTGCATCGTCATGCAGAACGGCGTTATCGGAGAGAACGGAGCGCTGGAAAACTGCATTCTCGACAAGGAGGTGGAAATCCGACCTCAGGTGCAGCTCAGAGGCTCGTCGGCCGTGCCGTTTATCGCGCTGAAACGCAAAGTGATATAAGCCATCCGTCGTCATGTTCCTTGTTTCTTAGAAAGCACTGCGGATTGAAACCATGGAGGTAGACGAATGAGAGTGATGTTCGCGGCGTCGGAGGCGATGCCGCTTGTCAAAACCGGAGGGTTGGCCGACGTCGTCGGCGCCCTCCCCAAGGCGCTCGCCAAGCTGGGGGCGGAGATAACGGTCGTTCTGCCCAAGTACGGGGCGATCCCGAAGGAGATCGCGGACGCCGCCGAGACGATCGCCGTCACGGAGGTGCGGCTCGGGTGGCGCATGCAATATTGCGGGATTCAAGAAGTCGTCGTCGAAGGAGTTCGCTTCCTTCTGATCGATAACGAATTTTACTTTAAGCGGGGACAATTGTACGGATACGGAGACGAGGCGGAGCGGTTCGTCTTCTTCAGCATTGCCGTTCTGGAGATGCTGGACAAGCTGGTGCGGATGCCGGACATCTTGCACTGCCACGACTGGCAGACGGGGCTGATCCCGTTCCTGCTGAAGACAAGATACGCGAATCGCCCGGGATACCGGGACGTTCGAACGGTGTACACGATTCATAATCTGCAATATCAGGGCGTTTTTTCCCGCGAGCTTCTGCAGGAGCTGCTGTCGACCGGGGACGACTCGTTCACGCAGGATAGCTTGGAGTTTTACGGCTCGGCCAGCTGCATGAAGGCGGGGCTGCGCTTCGCGGACAAGCTGTCCACGGTGAGTTTCACTTACGCCGGCGAGATTCAGTCCGAAGAATACGGAGAGAAGCTGGACGGCGTCATTCGCCAGCGCTCTCATGATCTGTGGGGCATTCTGAACGGCATCGACACGGACGCGTACGACCCGATGACCGATCCGAATCTGGCGGTCAATTACCGAGATTCGCTGGATAAGAAGCGCCGGAACAAGCTTGCGCTGCAGCGCGAGCTGGGGCTGCCGGAGGACGCCGGCGTGCCGCTGATCGGCATCGTCTCGCGACTGACGCAGCAGAAGGGCTTCGACCTGATCGCCGAGGCGCTGCCGGAGCTGACAGGGTTGAACCTGCAGCTTGCCGTCCTCGGCTCGGGCGAGCCGGGCATCGAGGCGATGCTGCGGTCCGCGCAATCCGCCAATCGGGACAAGCTGGCGCTTTGGTTCGGCTTTAACGAAGGCTTGGCGAGGCGGATCTACGCGGCCTCGGACCTGTATTTGATGCCTTCGCGTTTCGAGCCGTGCGGGCTCAGCCAATTGATCGCCCTGCGCTACCGGTCGGTGCCGATCGTGAGGGAGACGGGCGGGCTGAAAGACACGGTCGCGCCGTATAACGAATATACCGGTACGGGAAACGGATTTACGTTCGGTCCGCCGACGGCTCACGACATGCTGTACACGATACGCCGCGCCTTGACGTTCTACGGGGACGCCGGGCAATGGGAGCGGATCGTGGCCAACGGCGCCGAAAAGGATTACGGATGGGAGTCGTCGGCTAAGCTTTACGTCCAACTATACCGGGAGCTCGTCAGCTAGAAGGAGAGGATCGCATGGCTCGTCATCTGGTCATCGGAAACGGAAAAATGCTCGTAAATCTGGACGGCAGCTGTTTTATCAGAGACGTTTATTTTCCGTATGTGGGGCAGCTCAACCACGTCGGCGGACACGCCTGCCGGTTCGGAATATGGTGCGACGGCGCCTTCGCGTGGCTGGACGATCCGGAGTGGGCCATCGAGCTCGGATACGTCGAAGATTCGCTAGTCTCGAACGTCGCGGCCCGCCACGACCGTCTGGGGCTGGAGCTGCAGCTCAACGACGGCGTTCATCAGCGGGAGAGCATCTATCTGAAGCGCGTCGTCGTACGGAATTTGCGGGAATACGAACGGGAAGTCCGGGTGTTTTTCCACCATGATCTGATGATCGACGGCAACGAGGTCGGGGATACGGCCGCTTTCTATCCAAGCAACCGAACCGTTTTCCACTATAAGAGATCCTCGTATTTCATGTTCAACGGCAAGTCGGATTCGGGCGGCATCTTCCAGTTCTCTACCGGAATCAAAAGGTTTCATTCCGCGGAGGGCACCTGGCGGGACGCCGAGGACGGGGAACTGATGGGCAACGCGATCTCTCAGGGATCGGTCGACAGCACGATCAGCTTCCGCACGTCGGTGCCGGCGGGGGGCGAGCGCACCGTCTATTACTGGATGTCCGTCGGGGAAAATATGGAGGAGGTCAAGCGGCTCGATCAATACGTTCAGGACAGCCATCCGGAGAAGCTGCTCAGCCGCATCGTCATCTATTGGAATCAGTGGCTGTCGCGGGCAGGAGGCAGCTTCGGGAATTTGCCCGCCGCCGTCGTGCGCCAGTTCAAGCACAGCCTGCTCATCGTCAAGACGCAGACCGACGAGCGCGGCGCGATCATCGCGGCGAACGATACGGACATTTTGCAGTACAACCGGGATCATTACAGCTACATGTGGCCGCGGGACGGCGCGTTGATCGCGGACGCGATGTCGCTGGCCGGCTATCACGGAACGATCGCCTCCTTCTTCCGTTTCTGCGATCGCCACCTGTCGCCGGAGGGTTATTTGCACCATAAGTACAATCCGGACGGGACGGTCGGATCGAGCTGGCATCCCTACGTAGTGGACGGAGAGCCGCGGCTGCCGATCCAGGAAGACGAGACTGCGCTCGTGCTCTACGCGCTCTGGAAGGATTACGCGCGGCACGGAGAGATCGAGCTGGCGCAATCGCTGTACGGCACGCTCATCCGCAAAGCTTCCGCCTTTTTGTGCGATTACATGGAGCCGGAGCTGGGTTTGCCGAAGCCGAGCTACGATCTATGGGAGGAGCGTTACGGCATCTGGACGTACACGGTCGCTTCGGTGTACGGAGGGCTGATGGCGGCCGCTTATTTCGCCGACCTGTTCGGAGATTACGACCGAAGCGACCGGTACCGCGAAGTGGCCGAACGCGTCAAACGGGGGATCGAGGAGCGGCTGTGGGACGAGGAAGCGGGACGGTACGCGCGCGGGCTCGTGCAGCGGGATGGACGATGGATAAAGGATACGACGGCGGAGAGCAGCCTGTTCGGCCTGTTCGAGTTCGGAGTGTTTCCGGCGGACGACGAACGGGTCGCGCGGACGATGAACTCGATTTCGGAGAAGCTGCGAGTCAACACCGACATCGGCGGTATCGCCCGCTATACGAACGACTACTATTTCCGCCAGTCGGACGACATCGAACGCGTTCCGGGAAATCCGTGGATTATTTGCACGCTGTGGGCGGCGAACTTCCGGATCGAGACGGCCCGGGAACCGGCGGCGCTGGAGGAGCCGCGCCGCACGCTGGAGAAGGTCGCCGGCTTCGCGCTCGCGGGCGGGAACTTGCCGGAGCAGCTCCATCCGGAGACGGGAGAGCCGCTGTCCGTCGCTCCGCTGACCTGGTCGCATGCCACCTTCGTATCGACGGTGTGCAAGTACGCTCGCAAGCTGGAGCAGCTTCGGACCGGCGGCGCAGGTTAAGCTTGGGAAAAGGTCCGGGACGGCTGCTTTTCGTTGCGCCTTTACAAACCGTATATGTTACAGTACACTGTAACGTATACAGTTTGCTGTAATTTATGGAGTCAAAGGAGCGTTAAAACATGGAAGGCTATACGGCTCGGCAAGTCGCGGACATTTTATCGCGGGACGATCCGCAGATGAACTTAAGGACGGTCAGGTACTACACCCAAATCGGAGTCGTTCCGCCTTTGGAGCCCGCGGGCAACAAACGGGTGTACACGGAAAGGCATCTTCATTATTTCCGAGCCATTCTGACGTTGTCCAAGAGCGGGGAGACGTTATCCGGCATTCGGGAGCTGCTGGCCAATCAATCGATCGACGAAATCGTCAAGCTGGGGGAGAAGCTGCCGCTGTATCAATCGGACCGATTGCTGGAATACGATACGCACGTCGTCGACGAGGACGTCATCCTCTCCTTCAGCTCCCGCGTATCGCCCGAGCGAAAACGCCGCATGATCGAGGCCATCGGCCCGCTGGCCCGGGAGGGGAAGAGCGAATGAGAGAATCCGCAATTTCGTTAAGCGCGGCGAAGTCCATGCTGGAGAACGAAGAAGGACTTAATTACGTGCGCGTCGGCTGGACGCCGCTGGGTCCCGGGGGCAGTGCCAAGCTGTGTATCGCCCTCCCTCCGGGAGTTCGCCGGAAGCCCAATCTGAGCGGCTTCGAGGAGGACGAGGCGGGCCGCATACTCGTCTATGAGCCGAACGTCGCCGATGAAATCGTCCTGGAAATCTATTCGGACGATCCTGTTCCGTGCGGCCCGGCGACGATTGTCGCGGAAATGGCTTACGAAAAACCCGGACAACCGGCAATCGCGATCGTTGGGACGATCGAGATAGAGATAGCCCCGGAGGGCGATATGGACGATCTCGTCGTTAATCCGGAAGTCGCGGACCTGGCTGCTTTCCTAAGCCGCACAACCGCGAGCCGCCTGATCGTGGACGCCTGCCTCGACCCGCGCACGGGCCGGAGAAGCCATGCGCCGCTCGAACGGGGCTCGGACGCCAATCGGAACGCGGTTGGGCAAACCGCCCTTTTTTGATACAATACGGGCAGACGCAAATGTACGCGCGTTCGCAGATATCGACAGTAAAGGAGCCTTTTCATCTATGAACTATCGGCCGCTTGGCAAAACGGGATTAAAAGTCAGCGAAATCAGCTTCGGAACTTGGGCGATCGGAGGCTCATGGGGGCAGACGGACGAGAAGGAGTCGTTGCGGGCGCTGGACAAGGCGATGGACGAAGGCGTCAACTTCTTCGACACCGCCGACGTGTACGGCGACGGGCGCAGCGAGCGGCTGCTCGCGCAAGCGACGAAGGGCAAGGAGGATCGCATCCATATCGCGACGAAATTTTGCCGCGCCGGGGATATTCACGATCCGGCCTCTTATACGGAAGCCCGCGTTCGGGAATGGTGCGAAGCCAGTCTGAAACGATTGGGTCGCGAGACGATCGACCTCTATCAGATTCATTGTCCGCCTTTGGCGATTCTGCAAGAGGGTTCGGTATTCGAAGTGCTCGACAAGCTGCGGGAAGAAGGCAAAATCCGCGCCTACGGGGTCAGCGTGGAGAGCGTCGAAGAGGGCTTGTTCTGTCTAAGGCAGCCGGGCGTTCAAGCGCTACAGGTCATCTTCAACCTGTTCCGCCGGAAGCCGCTTGAACGATTGTTTCCCCAAGCCGCCGAGCAAGAGGTCGGCTTGCTCGTCCGCCTTCCGCTAGCCAGCGGACTTTTGACGGGCAAATTCACGAGCGACAGCCGGTTCGGGAACGAGGATCACCGGAATTTCAATCGCGACGGGCAGCAGTTCAACGTGGGCGAAACTTTCGCGGGGCTGCCGTTCGGCAAAGGGGTCGAGTTGGCCCGAGAACTGGCGTGGATTTCCGAAGGACGCGGCAACATGACCCGAGCCTCGCTGCGCTGGATTCTCGATCGGCCGGAAATCTCGTGCGTCATTCCGGGCTTCAAGAATGTCGATCAGGTCGAGGACAATCTTGCCGCTCAAGGCGCTCCTTCCTTTACGGAAGAGGAGGAAGCGCGCCTGGAAACCTTCTATGCGCAAAGAGTCCGCGAGCATATTCGCGGATCCTATTGAGTCTAACCGCCAAGAATACAAGGCAACGGGGGAGGGACTATGAGGGAACGGAGGAAAGCGAGATTCGCGCCCCGGATCGTCGAACCGCTGTTTTACGTGCTGGCGGCGACGTCGGCGTTGTGCGCGGTGCTGATCGCCGTAAGGGCGCTGCGGATGGAAGACGTGCTGTACCGTTTTCTGCTGTGGAATTTGTTCCTGGCCTGGCTGCCGCTCATCGTATCGATGGCCGCCTTGGCGCTTGTTCGCGTCGCCAAAGGGACGCTCATGGGGGCCGGACTGGCGCTGCTGGGCGTCGCTTGGCTGCTATTGTATCCGAACGCGCCTTATCTGACGACCGATTTTATCCATCTTATTTTCGATTCGTTCTACATCCGCTACGATAAGGACGGCTTGCTTCTGTGGTACGACCTCGTTCTGTTTTTTCTGTTTTCATGGTGCGGCCTGCTGCTGGGTTACTTGTCGATGCGTCATTTCCATGAAATCGTGAGCCATTACTTCGGTTTGCTGGCGGGGTGGGCGTTTATCCTGACGGTGTCCTTCCTCGGCGGCTTCGGAGTCTACCTGGGCAGAGTCGTCCGATTAAACAGCTGGGACGTGCTGTTCAGCCCTTTCCGTTTGATCGAAGGCGTACTGGAAGGAATCAATAAGCAGGCGGCCGGATTTACGCTCCTGTTCGGCACGCTCATCCTGATCGTCTACGTTTCGCTTTTTCTCGTCCGGAACCGGAGCGTCTCTTCTTCGTCCGGAACGATCGGCGAAGGGCCGTGAAGCCTGCGGTACTGCTCGGGCGTCAGCCCTTCCTTCTGGCGGAAGGTCGCGACAAAATGGCTCGCGTCGCGAAAGCCGACCGCTTCGCCTACCCGGCGCACGCTCCAATCCGGGCGCGAGGGCAGCCATTCCTTCGCCTTGCGCAGGCGCAACTGGATCAGATAAGCGTAGGCGGTCTGTCCGAACGACTGCCTGAACCGCGCGTTAAGCTGCCGCTCGCCGATGCCCAATCTTTCCGCCATGACCGCCAGCCCCAAATCGGGGTTGGCGTATTCTTTTTCCAGCCACTGAAGCAGGTCCTGAACTCTCTCCAAGCTGCGGTTGAGAGACGGGAGATGGTTGCGCCTGCCGTTCGTCCGAAGAAGCGTAAGAAACCGGTACAACTCCGCCGAGCATTGCCACCCCGAAGCGTCCGTCCCCGATTCCGCCAGCTTCAGCATCCGCTCCGCTTGCTCCGGGATCGCATCGTCGCCCGCGTCCCACTGGATTTTGCCGGGGAGCGCGCCGATCAGCTCCGAAACGAGCCGGTCGGCTATCGTTCCCGCGAAGGTGACGTAGGACGTTTTCCAGACGGGGCTTCTGGCGAAATAATAATGGCGGAGCCCCGAGGGCAGCAAAATGCCCGAACGCTCCGGCAGCTTGAAGCTCATGCCGTCCGTGCGAAGCTCCCCTTCCCCTTCGAGCGTATGAAGCCAATGGTAGAAGGGATACCCTTCGGGACGCTGGATCGGCTCCTGCTCGGGATTAATGCCGATCGTCTCCGCCTGCAGGGGCAAGGATTCCGCGGGAACGGGGGGGACGGCCCTGCGCATCATTTTATTCGACCTCCATATTCTTATATGACGAAACTCTTTTATTATATGGGATAAGGGTAGTGTTGCCTATATAATTGGGGTAAATACGACATTTTACGATATGGTGAGGTGCTTTCGATGATCAATGCGCGCAAGCCGAAAATATGGTACGGCGGGGATTACAATCCGGATCAGTGGGAGAAGCCGGTCTGGGACGAGGATCTGAGAATGTTCAAGGTGGCCGGCATCGACGTCGCGACGATTAACGTATTCGCTTGGGCGCGCAATCAGCCGGACGAGGAAACGTACGAATTCGGTTGGCTGGACGAGATGATGGACAAGCTTCACGGGGAAGGCGTCGGCGTCTGCCTCGGAACGAGCACGGCGGCGCATCCGGCGTGGATGGCAAGGAAATATCCGGACGTGCTGAGAGTCGATTTCGACGGGCGCAAGCGCAAGTTCGGAGGTCGACACAACTCTTGCCCGAACAGCCCGACTTACCGGAAGTACGCGACGCGGATGGCGGGCAAACTGGCCGAGCGCTACAAGGATCATCCGGCGCTGCTCATCTGGCATATCTCCAACGAATATGGCGGTTACTGCTACTGCGACAATTGCGCGGAAGCTTTCCGGAAGTGGCTGCGCAGCCGGTACGGGACGATCGAGGCGGTCAACCGGGCCTGGAACGCGGCCTTCTGGGGCCATACGTTCTACGACTGGGAAGACATCGTGCCGCCAAGCGGGCTGAGCGAGGAATGGCGCGGGCCGAACGGCCGGACGGCGACCAACTTCCAGGGGATTTCGCTTGATTATTGCCGCTTCCAATCGGACAGTCTGCTGGAATGCTACAAGCTGGAATGCGACGAGGTGAGAAAGCATACGCCGGGCATCCCCGTGACGACGAACCTGATGGGCGCGTTCAAGGATCTGGATTATCGCAAGTGGGCCAAGGAGCTGGACGTCGTTTCTTGGGACAATTATCCCGGGATGGATACGCCGCATAGCTATACAGCCATGATGCACGATCTGATGCGCGGATTAAAGGACGGACAGCCGTTCATGCTGATGGAGCAGACGCCGAGCCAGCAGAACTGGCAGCCTTACAATTCCCTTAAGCGCCCCGGCGTCATGCGGCTGTGGAGCTACCAGGCGGTGGCGCGCGGCGCAGACACGGTCATGTTCTTCCAGCTTCGCCGCTCGATCGGGGCGTGCGAGAAGTATCACGGCGCGGTCATCGAACACGTCGGCCACGAGCATACGCGGGTGTTCCGCGAGTGCGCCGAGCTCGGGCGGGAGCTGAAAGAGCTGGGCGATTCCTTTCTGGACGCGCGCGTACGGGCGAAGGTCGCCATTCTGTTCGACTGGGAGAATTGGTGGGCGGCGGAACTTTCCAGCGGGCCGACCGTCGCCTTGAAGTACGTCGACGAGGCGCATAAAGCATACGACGCGCTGTTCAGAGCGAATATAGCGGCGGACGTCGTATCCGTGGAAGCGGATCTGAGCGGTTACGACCTGGTCATCGCGCCGGTTCTCTATATGGTCAAGCCGGGGGTGGCTCGGCGGCTGGAGGATTACGTGCAAGCCGGCGGAACGTTCGTCACGACGTTCTTCAGCGGCATCGTGAACGAGAACGATCTCGTCACGCTCGGAGGATATCCGGGAGAGCTGCGGAAGCTGCTCGGCATCTGGGCCGAGGAGATCGACGCGCTTCTGCCGGGCCAGAGCAATACGTTCGTCGTCAAAAATCCGGGAAGCGGATTGCGGGCCTCGTATGCTTGCGGGATGCTCTGCGATCTCGTTCACACGGAGGGAGCGGAGGTCGTCGCCGAATACGGGGAAGATTTCTATCAAGGCATGCCGGCGCTGACGGTGAACCGTTTCGGAAACGGGGAGGCGTGGTATTTGGCCACGAGTCCGGAAGCCGCGTTCCTGCAGGACTGGCTGCCCGGGCTGTGCGCTTCCCGCGGCATCGAGCCGCTGGTAGCCGCGGCTCCTGAAGGCGTCGAGACGACGTTGCGGGAGAAGGACGGAACGGGTTATCTGTTCGTCTTGAACCATAACGCGGAAGCCGCTTCGGTATCTCTGGGCGCTCGGGCGGGCGTGGATTTGCTGAGCGGACGCAGACTGGACGGCGAGGCCGAGCTGCCGGGCCGGGATTTGTGGATCGTGAAGCTCGATAAATAGGAGAAGGCCAATAAAGAAGAGGAGCATGGGCGTTCGCCGCCGGCCGGCGGCGGGAAAATCCATGCTCCTTTCCTATTGCCTGCCGCCGCCGAGCGGATTTGAATATGCGTATGGAACCATGTAAAATTGTCGACGTATGAGATAATATATAGATACCTTACTGCATGGAAGGGCTTCTTCGTTTACGGTTCGATTTATGCAGGCATAGAGAGGAGAGATTGGGATGAGCTTTTTCAAAAAAATTACGGATTCCGTCAGCAAAGGGGTAACGACGGCAACGGAGAAAGCGCAGCAGACCGTGGAGATTACGAAGCTGAACAATCAGATCTCCGGCAAGCGCAAGGATATCGATAAATTATACGCCGTGATCGGCGAAGCCGTCTACGATGCTTACTTATCGAACGATCTGTTCGCCGCGGAAGCGCAATTGACGCCGAAATGCGAGGAAATATCCGCGATCCGGGAGGAAATCGCCGTTCTCGACGCCAGAATCAAGGCGATCCGCAACGAGAAGGATTGTCCTTCGTGCGGCAAGCGCGTCTCCGAGGAGACGCGGTTCTGCCCCTCGTGCGGCCATGCCTTTCCGCCGCCGGTCGTCGAGAAGGAGCCGATCCAGGTCGATCTTCACGTGCCGGAGGAAAGCGAGGCAGCGGAAGGAACGCCGATCGATCCGGATGGGACGGTCTGGCAGGACGGATCGGCAGGAGCGGAAGAGACGTCCGGGCCGAATCTTGAGAAGGCAGACTCGCCTCGCTCCGACACGAGACAAATTTGCAATAGTTGCGGCACGCCGCTGTACGCCGACAGTCATTTTTGCCCGGCCTGCGGACAGTCGACGCGCGCCTAAGCATCGTTCGTCGCGCGTTGACCGAAGGGAGCCGTTGGCACGGGGCGAATAGACCGACGATGCCCGAAAAAATCGAGTATCGAATCGCGAAGCGGGGCGAATAGGCCGGCGATACTCGATGTGAATTCGAGTATCGAGCCGCAGAATTGGCCGAACAGGCCGGCGATACTCGAAACGAGTCACGAAGTGCTGAGGCCCGTCCGGCGAAAAACGCACCGTCCGACGATACGCGCGTCCTCGCTCCGACTTGGCCTGCACTTCCCTGCCTCGATCCGACTTAGCCGGCACTTCCTTGCGCTCATCGCTCCGGCTCGGCCTAGCGCTTTCCTGCCTTCGCCGGCCTTCGCAAAAACAAGCCTCCGCCGGAATCATCCGGGCGAAGGCTTGTTTTTTATTCCTTGACCGCTCCGGCGGTAATGCCGGAGAAGACGTACCTTTGCAGAAACAAGTACAGCAGCAGCGTCGGAATCAGGACGATCAGAATTGCCGCGGACAGCTGCTCGAAGCTGGAGGCGCGCTGGCCGACGAACGTCATGAGCGAGGTCGACAGCGTATGAAGGCTCTTCGACGGCATGTACAAGTAGGGAATGTACATGTCGTTCATAATGTCGACCGCCTTGATAATGCCGAGCGTGGCGGAAGCCGGCAGCAGCAGCGGAAAAATAATTCTCGTGAAGATGCCCACGTACGAGGCGCCGTCGATCATTGCGCTCTCGTCGAGCTGCGCGGATATTTTCTCGATAAACTGCAGGAAGATGAAGATTTGCAGCAGGTCAGTGCCCGCATAGATGAGCAGCGGCGCGCCTAAAGAGTCGTACAAGCCGAAACTCTTGATGATCTGGAACCGTGCGACCTCCGTCGTGTAGAACGGCACGACCATGGCGACGACGAACATGCCCATGACGAGCTTTTTCAACCGAAACTCGAAGCGGTTCAGTACGTATGCCGTCATTGCTCCGAGAATCGTGTTCAGGAACACGCTGACGAGGACGAGAATGCCGGTGTTGCGGAAGCCTACGAGCATGTTTCCTTTCTCGAACGCCGTTCTCAGGTTGACGAAGCTCCATTGCTTCGGCAGCGAAAGCGGGGAGGAGCTCATTAGGTCTCCCGGCGTTTTGAACGCGGTCATGACGTTGATGGCGATCGGAAAAAGGACGACGGCCGTAATGGCGGCGAACAGAAGATAGAGCAGCGGAAGGGAGCGCGCGCGAACGTTCATGCCGAATCCCCTTTCCCTTTGAACAATCGCCCTTGCAAGTAGCTGAAGACGATAATCATCAGCATCAGGATGACGGCGAGCGAAGAAGCAAGGCCGTAGTTGTTATACTTGAAGGCGGTCTGGATCGTATATACCGTAAAGGTGGTGCTGGCTAGCCCCGGTCCGCCCTGCGTCATCAGAAACGGAATATCGAACACCTGCAATGCGCCCCTGACGTTCAGGAACAGGACGATCTCCATCACCCGCGAGATGCCGGGCAGCGTGATGTGTACGAACTTCTTGAGCGGTCCGGCGCCGTCGATCGTCGCCGCTTCGTACAGGTCGTTCGGAATCGATTGCAGGCCGGCGAGGAACAGCACGACGTGAAGGCCGCTGAATCTCCACAAGGAGACGACGACGAGAGAATAGTTGACCATGCTCTTGTCGCTAAGCCAGTTCCGAATCCAGCTTTCCAGGCCGACCGCTTCGAGCAGGGCGTTGATCGGCCCGTTGATCGGGTTGTACAGAAAGCTGAACAAGTACGCGACGGCCACGCCGTTCAAAATGTAAGGCATGAAGACGATCGAGCGGAAAAAGCGGCTTGCGCGCATTTTGTTGTTCAGAAAGACGGCCAGCATCGCCTCGAGCGGGATAAAAACGGCATGGATGCCAAAATACAAAAAGTTGTTCGTGAGCGCCTTCCACACGTCGGGATTGCGGAAAGCCTCGACGTAATTGTCGAAGCCGACGTAATGGAAGGTTTTGCTCATTCCGTTCCAGTCCGTCAGGCTGAACTGCAGCAGGCGAAGGGACGGGTAGAGCAGGAACAGGAGGAGCAGCGCCACGGGTATAAACAGGAACGAGACGACGACCAGTCTCTTCTGCATCGAATAACTCATCATACAATCCCCTTAATGATCGGGGCCGATCCCGTGCGGATCGGCCCCGTGTCTTGAATTCCGATAGTCGGTCAGGGACCGGGGCGCCGGATTACTTCGCAGCTTTCGCTTTCGCCCACTTGTCGTTCAATGCCGGCAAAATGTCTTCGACCTTCACGCCGGCCATCATATCCTGCCCGATCGCTTTTACGTCGAACTGGATCGCGTTCGTAATCCGGGTATACTCGGCATCGCCGGGAATGTAGCTGAACGTCTCGTTCTTGTTTTCCGCGTAGAACGCTTTCAGGAACGGCACGTTCGATTCCACGCCGTCGAACGTGGATACCAGCTTCTGAGCGTCGATGTACGTCTGGTACACTTCGGGAGAGAAGAACCAATCCAGGAACCGTTTCGCTTCCTCCTGATGATCCGATGCGCTCGTGATTCCGTAAAAATGGTCGGTGAACATCATCAGTTTAAGCGGCTGGCTTTCGTCCAGGCGATAAGGCATCGGGAACGCGGACAGATCGTCGATACCGCCGGTTTTGGCTTCGTACGTCGGGGCGAACCAGAGTCCCGCGGCGATGACGGCCGCCTGCTTGGACGAGAATAGATCCGTCGCCTGATCCCAGCCGATGCCGAGCGGGTCCGGCCCCATCACGTTGGCGGCATAGAGTTCTTCGATTTGCTTATACGACTTGAAGAACGGCTTGTCTTCCGAGAACGGGCTGTCGTCCTTGGCCATATCGCTCAAGTAGGTTTCGGCTCCCGAGACGAGCTGGGGCAGAAATTCGTTGAACGGATAATTCGGCCAGGCATCCTTGCCGCCCATGGCGTACGGTATATATTTGCCGTTATCTTTGATCTGCTTCAACGTGTCGATGAATTGAGGCCAAGTCGTCGGCACCTGCAATTTCAATTCCTGGAAAACGCTCGGGTGGTAATAGACCAGCTCCGGAAAAGCCATCATCGGCACGGCGTAGACGTTGCCGTCGATCGCGAATTTATCCGCGTACTGGTTGTTGGCCAGATAGGCTTCTCCGTTCAGCGGAATGAGCTGCTCGCTGAAATCGTACAGCCAATTCGGCTTCAGGCCCATAACGTCGGGAAGCTCGTTGCCCGTCGCCCGCACCTTCATCGCTTGCAAATAATCCCCGTCGGATTTGAAGGTCTCGAGCTCGACGGTGACGTTCGGAGCGACGCCCGAATACTCTTTCACTTTCTCGTCCAGGTAAGCGAGAAAATCGTTGTTGACGTCCCAGATCGCCATCTTGAGCGTCACTTTCTCTTTGCTTGCGGCCGGGGAGGAGCTCGTTCCGGCTGCCGACGGGCTTTGCGAAGCCTCGCCGCCGTTGTTGCCCCCGCATGCGGACAACAGCGTGACCGACGCTAGCACCGATGCGAGCGTCAACGCGACCCTGTTTCTCTTTTTCATCGTGCGAACCTCCGTATTGGGTTGATGAAATCGCTTTCGAGTTGTATTTTATCGATTATGGAGGCGCTTTCCCATGTCAATCCTTGTTCTTTTTTTCTCTCTTTTTATCCTCGGACAAGCCGACGGCTGTCACTTGGAAAAAAGCCGCTCGCGATATTCCAAAGGCGTCTTGCCCGTCACCTTCTTGAAGATTTTGCTGAAATGACCCTGATTCGGGTAGCCGACCTTTTCCGCGATTTCGTAGATTTTCATGCCGCTGCCCATAAACAAAATCGCTTTCTCTACCCGGGTTTTCATCACGTATTCGACGAACGTTTCTCCCGTCTCCTTGGCGAAAATCTTGCTCAAATAGCTTTCGCTGATGCCGACGGCTTCGCTCGCGCTCGCTAGCGAGATCGGTTCCGGATAGTGCCGGTCGATCCACATTTTGACCTTCTCCGCCAGCGGCGGAGAGGATTCGAATATTCGCTTTCTCGGGTCGATCGCGTCGTGGACGGCGCGGATGAGCGAGCTCAGCCAGACGTTCAGCGGACCCGAATGCTCGAATTGTCCGACGCGCTCGAGCGGGGATTGCGGCTCTCCGAGATCGGGCCACTCCAGTCCTCGGGAATGGAGCAGGGAACCGATCTCCCAGAGCAGGGCGCGATAAGCTTGCGCGGTCGTCTCCACGGGAACCCCGCATGCGCAGGCGAGCTTGTCCATGCCGGCTTCGAGAGGTTCCGCCCAATCGTCGCGTCCGGCTTCCAAGCTGCGCAAGATTTCCGCGACGTCCCAAACCGGGGTCGGGAGGCTCCGGGAATAGGAGCCGACGTCCTCTTCGAAGTAAGCCCGTCCCGAGCCGAGGTAGAACCGGGTTTCCGCCAGCCTCCTGGCCTCGCTATAGCGCTCCGGCCAAGTCGATAAGCCTGCGCCGGGGCGCAGAAGTCCGATCGTGGCTTCCAGATTCAAATAGTCGCGGATTTGGCTAATCATTCTGCCCGCCAATTCCGCGACGGCTTCGCGGGCTTGAAGCTCAGTGGCGCGATCGGACGCGGGAAGCAGCAGGGCGTATTCCCGCGAAGCGATACGCGCGATCGTCGGATTGATGCGGTAATCCGCGGAAGTTTGGCGAATCGAATGGGCGATCATCCGGCCGCGCGTTCCGTCCACCTCGCCGCCCTCCGCCGCGGAATCGCGATCGATGAGCAGACAGCAAAGGTAAGGCTGGCGGCTGCCCGCGGCGACTAGCCATTCGGGGTCGGGCGAGGAAGCTTCGCGGTCCGGAGCGGCGTCGGGACGGACGAGGGCGAGCAGCGCCGTTTCCTTGCGCCGTTCCTCTCGGGCGAGGCTTTCGATCTGCCTGCGTTCCCTGAGGTGATGGGCTTCGCCGATTTTGCCTGCCGTTTTGCCGATGATCTCGCCGACATGCTCCGCGTTCAAATCCTCTTTGATCACGTAGTCGTAGACGCCGTGCATGAACGCTTCCCGAACGTATTCGAACTGGGAGTAAGCGCTGAGCACGATAACGGCCGTATCCCGATCTTCGGGGGTCGCTCTTAGCCTTTTAAGAAACTCGAGACCGGACATAACCGGCATCTGAATATCGACGATGGCGAGATCGATTCGATGAGAGGCGATCATCCGGAGGGCGTCCTGTCCGTTCGAGGCTTCCGCCGCGATCTCGCAGCCGTAATCCTCCCAGCGGATCAGTTCCCGCAGTGCTAATCTGTAAATCGGTTCGTCGTCAACGATCATCACTCGGATCATGGAAATTCTCCTCTCTTAGGACGGGCAGCAACAGGGTGACCGTCGTTCCTTGCTGCGGTTCGCTGGCGACCGACAAGCCATAAGGGGCTCCGTAGTTCAAGATCAGCCTGTCCCGGATGTTTCTTAACCCGATGCCGTTAAAGTTCATTCGCGCGCCGGAGTCCGCATGGTCCAGCAGCGCGTTGCGAACGTCGGAGCTCATGCCCCTCCCGTCGTCGCCGACGGAGATCGCGAAAACCCCGCCCTGGCGGATTTCCCCGGCGATGCGGATCGTGCCTCTCGTCTCTCGATCGTGTATGCCGTGGATGATGGCATTCTCGACGATCGGTTGGAGCAGCAGCTTCAGAATACGGAGAGAACGCGTGGCGGCCGGAAAATCGCAGACGACGTCGAATCGGTCTCCGTAACGGATTTTCATAATCTGCACATAGTAGTCCAGAAGCTTGATTTCCTCTTCCACGTTCGTATAAGAGCCGTCCCGGTTAAAAGCGGAAGACAGCAGTTTCGTTAACGCTTCGGTCATTTTTTGAATGTTGGGAGCGTTCGAGAGCCCGGCCATGAGTTTGATCGTGTTCAGCGTGTTGAGCAGGAAGTGCGGGTTGATCTGCGATTGCAGCGAAGCGA
>JAEZZE010000033.1 GCA_023418755.1 Bacillota bacterium
CTCTTACTCCGAGAGCCTCGACCGGGCGAGAAGGAGCTCCGCGATCGGCAAATCCTCCGGCGTCGTGATCTTCAAGTTCCCGTAGTCTCCCTGTACGATGGCCACCTTGCGCCCCAGCCGCTCCACCAGCATCGCGTCGTCCGTCGCCGCCGCCCCATCCTCTTTCGCTTGCCGATGCGCCCGCATCAGCTCCAGCCGCCCGAACGCCTGCGGCGTCTGCACGCTCCACAGCGTGCTGCGCTCCGGCGTCGCCACGATAAAGCCCTGACCGTCGGACACCTTGATCGTGTCCTTGACGGGCACGGCTAGCGCGGACGCGCCATGCTCCTCCGCAGCCGCGCAGCAAGCCGCGATCTGCTCCGGAGCGACGAGCGGCCGCGCCGCATCGTGGACGAGCACGCCTTCCGTCCGCAGAACGGCCAGTCCGGCGTATACGCTGTCCTGGCGTTCCGCGCCGCCGACGATTACGTCGGCTACTTTGCCGTAGCCCCCGGCCGCCACGATCGCCGCAGCCCTTTCCGTCTCGCCCTCTCCGACGACCAAGACGACGGAAGAGACGGAGGCGCAGCGCTCGAACGCGTCCAGCGCGTAATCGAGCACCGTTCTTCCGGCCAGCTCCAAATAGACTTTGTTCTCCGCGGCGCCCATGCGGGTTCCCCGACCCGCCGCGACGACCACGGCCCCCCATCCCCAAGACATTCGCATGATCTCCCCGCGCACGATCCCTGAATAACAAACGAAAGACGGGACACTAGAGCGCGTCCCGCCCGTAATTCTATTATCATACCGCTTCAGAGCGCTTTTTCCAATAGCTTCGGCTTCGCGAAGATCATTCGGCCCGCCGAAGTCTGAAGCACGCTCGTTACGAGCACCTCCATCGTCGTTCCGATGAAGTCTCTTCCGCCTTCCACGACGATCATCGTGCCGTCGTCCAGATAAGCGACCCCTTGCCCGTGTTCCTTGCCGTCCTTGATGACCTGCACGATGATTTCTTCTCCGGGCAGCACGACCGGTTTGACCGCATTGGCCAAATCGTTGATATTCAGGACGGAGACGCCCTGCAGCTCGCATACTTTGTTCAGATTGAAATCGTTCGTGACCACCTTGCCCTGCATCGCCTTGGCCAGCTTTACGAGCTTGCTGTCGACTTCCCCGGGCTCCTCGTTCGCATCCTCGTAGATAAGTACTTTGACGTCCAGCTCTTTCTGAATTTTATTCAGAATATCCAAGCCTCTGCGTCCTCTGTTCCGTTTGAGCAGATCGGAGGAATCGGCGATGTGCTGAAGCTCCTCCAGCACGAACTCCGGAATGACGAGCGTGCCTTCGATAAATCCGGTTTTGCAGATGTCCGCGATCCGTCCGTCGATAATGACGCTCGTATCCAAAATCTTATGTTCCTCGTAGCGGGGACCCGTCTTCTCCGCAGGTTCGACCCTTCTGCGCTCGAGCAGCAGCACGCCGAGCTCGTCCTTTTTCCGCAGGCCGACGATCAGCCCCGTATATCCGAGCGCAACCGCGGTTCCCGCCGCCAACACCCGACCCACATACGGAATATCCGTGATATAGGGATACAGGAAGGATGAAAGCGCAAGCCCTAAAATCAAACCGATCATGCCGGTCAGCAGTTCCGACATTGGATAGCCCGAGAGCCTGTCGATCGCACGGTTCAAGGAGCGCGACAGCGGCGTCGACACCGAGGTCGCCAGCAGAAACCCCGCTCCCGCTCCGACGACCAGGCTCAGAGTACCGCCCGACCCCGTCGAAGCGCCCAGCAGAGTCCCCATCCAGGGCGACTCCGAGGCGAGCTGCGAAGCCGACATTTGCTGACCCAGCAGGGCGCCGATCAACAACCCGAACGTCTGGATCACTCTTTTCATAATCATAGAAATCACTTCCCTTCTTGTCGCCATCGAAAAATTCTCGTTACTAGTATGTTCCAATTTTCCGCATGCTAACCTTCCTTCCGGTCGCATCTTAAAGTTTCTTTAGAAATCGTAACTTTCTTTGAATTCTCGGCCGCCTTGAACTATAATGAAGGGGAAAAAGTAAATAAAAGGTAACCGAGGTGGAACGGAATGGGCGCGCCTACGCTTCAGGAATTTCAAAGTCAGGTGTCGGATTTATTGCTCCGCCACCGCAGTCTGCTCGACGTCGTCACGAAGTTCAGTCAATCCAATGCCTCCGTGAACCGTGCCGTATCCAAGTCGATCACGGAATGCGGGTGCATCGCTCTGAACGCCAGGAACCAGGGCTTTTCCGCCGAGATGCCTCTCGATCAGGCTAATCGCCAATCGAAATCGCATATGGAAGGCGAGCTTTGCGAGCAATGCCGTGAAATCATCCGGAACGAAATGGGCAAAAATTTATTCTACATGTCGGCCATGTGCAATCTGCTGGATATCAGCCTCGAGGATGTCGTCGAGCGCGAAGCGGACAAATGCTCGACGCTCGGCTGGTTTAACCTTACTTGAGACTGCGTCTCGTTCGTCGATGAACAAAACAGCCTCCCGGCAACGGGAGGCTGTTCTACGCGAAGGGCGCCGAGCCTATCCCTCGCGGGGAAGACTCGGCGCCCGGCCTATTCTTCGTTATGCGCTATGCTTCGATCGTTCCTCGTCCTCGGGGGTTCCGCTGCGTTGGGCTCTCCTTCTGGAAGGGAGCAGGCTTTCAACGTTTTTTTTTAGTCCCCACAGGGCATAGAGAAGCAGCAGGGCCAGAATGACCTTCGGAATCGCCCGCTGGAACATGAAGGCGAGGACCGCGGCGCCGAGCACGACTACGGGAATCGCCCAGATCGCTTTCCTCGGCAGCCCCAGCTTCTTGAAGTTCGGGTATTTCATGTTGCTGACCATCAGGAAGGACAAAGCCAACGTGCTGAGCAGCAGCAAGGAATAATGCAGCTCGGAATGGAACAAGGCCAACGTTGCCAGCACTCCGCCCGCGGCCGGAATCGGAAGTCCGATAAAATAGCCTGGAATGCCGTCTATGACGTTGAATCTAGCAAGCCTGAGCGCGCCGCAAATGGGGAAAATCGCCGTCACGATCCATGCCAGCGCCGGACTGACGCCCTGAAACGCCGCCTGATACATAATGAAAGCCGGAGCCACTCCGAAGGAAATGACATCCGACAGCGAGTCCAGTTCCTTGCCGAATTCGCTCTGCACGTTAAGCGCCCTGGCCACGCGTCCGTCCAATCCGTCCAGAAGCATCGCGATAATG
Organism: Bacillota bacterium; assembly: GCA_023418755.1. Taxonomy (GTDB): domain Bacteria; phylum Bacillota; class Bacilli; order Paenibacillales; family Paenibacillaceae; genus Cohnella. The sequence goes on from JAEZZE010000033.1 coordinate 3,220, forward strand.
ACCAGCAGAGCGGCTGTATTTGAACTGTTCGTTTCGTTATTGAATGCCAGGATGATGGCGATTACGCCCAAACCCAGGTTACCTATGGTAAATAAATTCGGTATTGACTTCGTAATCATGTTTGCCACCTCGACTTTACTATACCCTTATGGTCCTTAAGTTAAGCGTTGTCCGGCTTCTCTCTCGACCCAAGCAAAAACGCCTGAGGCGTCCCTAGGACGGTGAACGCGTTTTGTCGGAGACGATTCAAATAAGGATAACGAAACTTAACTTTCTGAATCGTCTAGAAAAGGGATGATCTGGAAACGCGGGCCAATAAGACCCTCCCAATTGTATTCCGCTTATATCTGTCTGTCAATAAACACCTGATCCTGGATCCGTTTTAAACCTTCCTTGATCGCCCTGGCCCGGACCTCTCCGATGCCGTCGACTTCGTCCAACTCCTCGATGGAAGCGGTGACGATGTGCGGCAGCGCTCCGAAACGATCCACCAGATTGTGGATGATGACGGCGGGCAGCCGCGAAATCTTGCTCAGGATGCGGTATCCCCGCGGGAGCAAGCCTTCCTCCACGACGGAATTCAACGATGGGTAACCCAATATGCGGATCAAGGCCGCCGGGTCAAGCAGTTCTTCGGACGACAGCTTGCGGATCGCCGTCTGGATTTCCTTGACCTTGCTCTCTCCTTCCTCCTTGGCGTAATCGCGCAGAAGCAGCCAGGCCTCTTCCTCGGCGGAGCCGACGAGCTCTTCCTTCTGCATGCTGATCAGCCTTCCCTCGTTGCCCAGCTCCAACACGTACCGGTTAATCTCGTTATTGATCCGCAGCACCATCTCCGCGCGCTGAATGACGTGGGCGACCTCGTGCATCGTGACCATTTCTTCGAATTCCAACGCGGACAAATTCGTCAGCGCCTGGGTGAATACGACCCGGTATCTTTCCAGCGTCTGGATCGCCTGATTCGCTTTTGTCAGAATGACGCCCATCTCTTTAAGCGCGTAACGCAGCTGCCCTTGGTACAGGGTAATGACGTTGCGCCTCTGGGAGATGGAGACGACCAGCTTGCCGGTCTGCTTGGCCACCCGCTCCGCCGTCCGATGGCGAATTCCGGTTTCGGAGGAGGAGATGGAGGAATCCGGAATCAATTGAGTGTTGGCATACAGGATGCGCTTAACGTCTTCGTTCAGAATGATCGCGCCGTCCATTTTGGCCAGCTCGTACAAGTAGTTGGGACTGAAGTCGCAGTTGATCGAGAAGCCTCCGTCGACGACCTCCATCACTTCCGGGCTGTAACCGACGACGATCAGCGCCCCCGTCTTGGCCCGCAGCACGTTCTCGAGCCCGTCGCGAAAAGCGGTGCCCGGGGCGACCATCTGAAGGAGCTGGTTCATCGTTCTTTCCTGCTGATGGCGTTCCTTCTCTTTGACGTCTTTCTCTTTATATTCCTTCATGATGTCCTCACCCCCTATTCCAATGCGGCCTTCAACGCTTCCGCGACCGTTCTTACGCCGATGAGCTCGATGCCGCGGGGAGGCTGCCAGCCCTTCATGCTCATTTCCGGCAGGATTACGCGTTTGAAGCCCAGCTTATGCGCTTCTTTGACTCTTTGCTCCGCCCGGGATACCGCCCGCACTTCTCCCGTCAGCCCGACCTCCCCGAAGATCGCGTCGAACGGCTTCGTCGGCGCGTCCTTGAAGCTCGACGCCAGACTGACCGCCGCGGCCAAATCCGTCGCCGGTTCGTCCAGCTTGACGCCCCCCGCCGCGTTCAAATAAGCGTCCTGGTTTTGCAGGAACAGGCCCATCCGCTTCTCCAGGACAGCGATGACGAGCGACATCCGATGATGGTCGAATCCGGAAGCCATCCGCCTCGGGGACGGAAAATGGGTCGGAGACACGAGCGCTTGCAGCTCCACCAGCACCGGGCGGGTTCCTTCCATGCTCGCCACGACCGTGGAGCCGGCGACTCCGAGCGGTCTCTCGGATAGAAACAGCTCGGAAGGGTTGGCCACTTCCTTCAAGCCGTCCTCCGTCATGTCGAAAATACCGATCTCGTTCGTGGAGCCGAAGCGGTTTTTCACCGCTCGCAAAATACGATAAGTATGATGGCGCTCGCCTTCGAAATACAGCACGCAATCGACCATGTGCTCCAGCAAACGCGGACCGGCGATCGCGCCTTCCTTGGTCACGTGGCCGACGAGAACCGTCGCCACCCCGTTCACCTTGGATATTCTCATAAAATGCGCGGTGCATTCCCGGACCTGCGCCACGCTGCCCGGAGCGGACGCGACCTCCGGCCGGTATACCGTCTGGATGGAATCGATCACGAGGAAATCGGGCTGAACCTCGGTAATCGCTTCTTCGATCGTTTCCAGGTTCGTCTCGCAGAGGACGTACAATTTATCGTTCAACGCGCCCAGCCGGTCGGCGCGAAGCTTCGTCTGGCGGACGGATTCCTCTCCGGACACGTACAGCACCTTGAGTCCTTGCGCGGACAACGAATGCGAAGTTTGCAGCAGCAGCGTCGACTTGCCGATCCCGGGGTCTCCCCCGACAAGCAGCAGGGAGCCGGGAACGAGCCCTCCTCCCAGCACCCGGTTGAGCTCGGACATGCCCGTCTCGACGCGGGGCTCTTGCCCGCTTTCTATATCTATGATCGCGCGCGCTTTTTCTTTCGTCCGGATCAGCTCGCTTCGTCCGACCGGCGCCTTGATTTCCTTCTCGGTCTCCTCCACCATCGTGTTCCACTCTTGGCATCCGGGGCATTTGCCCATCCATTTCGGAGACTCGGACCCGCACTGGGTGCACACGAATTTGATTTTGACCTTCGCCATGGCAGATGATGGCTCCTTTAGCTGATGAGTAGTCCTTATTCAAGGATTTTACCACTTTCGCCCGCTTTGAGAAACCGAACGGCATATAAAAATAGCCCAAAGAGGACTACCCCGTTATCTATACCGATTAGCCCGGCATGATTTTCGACAAGCAGAACGCCTTCGGCATCCTTAGGACGGTGAAGGCGTTTTGTCGGAGTCGACTCGGAAAGGATAGTCGACTTAATACTTGCTGAATCGTTGATTAAAATGCACGTACCTCCGTTCCGACGCAAGATGCCCCACGAAGTGACCTTAAGCTTCGAAGCTTATTCCGATTACTTAGCGGAGGCCCCAAAACCCGATCCCGAACCGGGAATGGCGAACCCGTTGCGAGGTGATTCAGGACCGTATGAGGCAGTCTCCAGGCTAATCATGACCTACAACGATTCCAAACAATTGGAAAACCCAATATTAAAAAAGTTGTATATTAGGCGATTATTTACTTACGAACAGACTTAAATTTCATACACACGGTACGAAACTGAGCTCGCCGCACGGGCTTATTGGCCTGAACTGGGCCTGAATGCGACTGATAAGCTCGCCGTACGGGCTTATTGGCCTGGGCTGACCCCGGATGCGATTGATAAGCTCGCCGCGCGGGCTTATTGGCCTAGGCTGGGCCCGGATGCGACTGTTAAGCTCGCCGTGCGGGCTTATTGGCCTGGGCTGGGCCCGGATGCGACTGTTAAGCTCGCCTCACGGGCTTTTTCCTAGAAGTGTTGTGGGTCATGATTAGGTCTCCAAGAGATATATGCATCTTCATATATGCTATCGTTAATCATTCGGGACACCCCGCTTGCGGAACCGTTCCCGGGCAAACGTGCTATTTATTCGGCTTTCTCCCGTCCGCGAAGCGCTCCCGGGCAAACGTGCTATTTATTCGGCTTTTCTCCCGTCCGCGAAGCGCGCCCGGCAACGCCATCAGCGCCGGAACGAGCATCGGCAGCAGGACGAAGACGAGTACGACCAGACCGACGATCACGGCCGTGGCCATCTCGATGAGCAGCACCAGCCCCGAAGGCATCAGCGTAGCGAAGGTTCCGCCGAGAATGACCATCGCGGAGATGATGACGCCGCCCACGCTTCGCGTCGCGCGTTTGATCGCTTCTTGATGATCGATGTCCCCGTATTCCTTATAGCGCATCATCAGGAAGATGCCGTAGTCGACGCCGACGGCGACGATGACGATGAAGGAGAAAAACGGCACGAACGAAGACAGGCCTTCCGTTCCGAGAATATATTCGGCGACCAGCTTCGACGCGCCCATGGCGACGTAGTACGAAGCGATAAGCGACACGACGATGTAAAGCGCCGGCAGCAGGGATCGGATAACCATCAGCAGCACCAGGAACACGCTGACGATGACGATGATCGCCGCGCTGTTGAAGGAGGCGAGCTGGGATTCGTTCATATCGTGCGTGATCGAGGTCGGTCCCGCCGCTCCGCGCGCCGCATCGGCCAGCACGGTTCCGTCCAGGCGGCTGTCCGTCGTTTCGTTGATTCGATCGATAATCTCCAACGCTTCCGGCGAATAAGGATCTTCGTTCAACACGACGATCAACTTGGTTATCCTACGGTCCTTGGACATGAAGGCATCCTTCGCCTGGCCGAACTGTTCGCTCTCGAGCGCCTCCCTCGGAATGAAGAACGTCTTCGTCGTCCCCATCTGCACGAGGAAATCCCCTGTTTGCTTCAAGCCGTCCGAGATGTCGGACAGCCCCTGACCGCTTTGTTGCAGTCCGTCCTTCAATTGATCGAATCCCCCGGTCAGAGCTCCGAGCCCTTCGTACAACCGGGTCTGGCCGGCCTCTATGTCGGCCAAAGCTCCGCTCAGGCGCTCCATCGAAGCCGCGAGCGTCTTGCCTCCGGTTTGGCCTTGCGTCAAGCCGGCCGACAATTCCTTGGCTCCCTTCTCCAGTTCCTCCAACCCTCCGACGATCTGCCGCTGCCCCGCGACCAACTGATGCAATCCAGTCGTCGAGGAGGCAAAGCCGGCTTTCAGCTCGGACGAATTGCGCTCCAGCTCGGAGAAGCCGTCGGCGATGCTCGCCAGGGCGGCGGAGAGCTGCTGCCCCGTGCTTCGCAGCGCCGCATAGTCTTCATCCTCCGCCAGCTCGCCGTGAGTCTGCCCCAGCTTGGCGATAAGGCCGTTCATCGCGGTCATCCCGCTCTGCAGCTCCGGGATTCCTTTCGCCAGATCCGCGTATCCGCCGCCGAGCGCATCGTAGCCTTGGCGCAGCCGATCCAGCGCGTCGGCCAGCACCCCGGTTTGCTTGGCGATGTCCGCCATGCCCCCGCGCAGCTTGGCGATTCCGTCCTCGAGCGCGTGCCCTCCCCTCGCTCCGTCGCCGATGCCGGACACGATCCGGTTCACCGCGTCGGTGACCTGGTCCAAACCGTCCCGCACCTGACCGGTTCCTTCCGCCAGTTGGGCCGCTTGCGAGAAATCCGGAGCGTTCAGCTCGGAACGCATCCGATCCAACCCGTCTTTCACGGCGTCGACGCCGTCCCGGGAAGCGGCGATGCCCTTGGTCACCTCCGCGGTCTGGCTCTTGATATAGAACTCGTCGATCGGCTTGGCCTGCGGCTGCGTCACGCCGGATACTTGATTGACGCCCGGAATTTCTCCGATCGCGTTCGTCAGATCGTCGAGCACGGCCAGCGCCTCGTTGTTGTCCAGCGCCTCCTTGCCCTCGATGACGAGAGTCGTCGGCAAAGCCTGGCCCCTGCTGAAGCGTTCGGCCACGATACCGAACGCCTTGGTCGACGGATGATCGTCTCCGAGCTCCGCCAACTGGTCGAAGCTGAGCTTCTGCCCGCTCGTAAGGAAGACGGGAACGAGCAGCACGGCGATGACGGCGATCGTCACGATCGGGCGCTTGACGGCCGCATGGGTCAATCCCGCCATCAGACCGCTCTCCTTGTGCCCCGCCGTTCCGCGGGACGGCCAGAACAGCTTCGCCCCGAAAGTCTTCATGACGAACGGCGTCAGCGTCAGGATCACGAGCACTAGGATGACCGTTCCGATGGCGACCACGTTCGCCGACTGATAGATGCCGAAGTCGGAGAACGTCAAGCCCGCGAAGGCGATGAACACGGTCAGAATGCTGTAGATAATCGTCTTTCCCGCGGTTCGGTAGGAAGCGACGATCGCCTCGTCCGTCGTTTTGCCTTGCGCGAGTTCTTCTTTGAACCGGTTGAAAAGCAGGATGTTGTAATCCGTCCCAATTCCGAAGAGAATCAGCACGAGCAGCATCTGCGTCACGCTGGTAATCGGAAATTCCAGCTTTTCGATCAACTGGGCGGCTATGCCCATCGACACTAAGTACGAAATGCCTACCGTAAGCAGCGACACGATAGGAATGACCGCTGAACGGAACATCAGCAGCAGCACGACCAGAATGAATATAACCGTCAGCGCGGCGCTCTTCTCGACCCCGGCGATCGTCGCCTTCAAGTAATCGTTCTCGATAAAATCCTCGCCGGTCAAATAAAACTGGACCTGCACGCCCTTGAGCGCATCCGCGAACTGCTCGCCGATCTCGTCGACGCTTCGTCCGTTAATCTGGAGCACGAACGGCACCATGACCGTCGTGCGGTCTTTGGAGATCAACTGCTCGCCGGCCTCCGGGGAGGAGAACGGATCGATCAGCTCGGCGGCGCCAAGCGCGTCCTGCCGGGCCTTGATCTCCCCGATTCCCGCTTCGATCTGCTTCATGTCGCCCTCGGACAGTCCTTCTTCCTTGAAAAAGACGACGATATCGCTCCGGCCCTTCGCGTTGCTCATCTTCTTGAGCAGGTCGTGGGCGATTACGGCGCGGCTGTCCGCCGGCAGCGGATTCTGTCCGCGCTCGTGCAAAATGGCGTTAACGTCAGGCTGAATGACCGTCAATACGACGGTAACGGCCAGCCATACGGCCAAGAGCGCCCAACGCCAGCGAATAATTTGGTGCATCCGATCCCTCTCCTCTACTCTCTCAGTTTCGATACGTCTCCAAGCGCTTCTCTATCCCGCCGCCGAACACGTCGATCATTCGCTCGACCAGGAATCCGAGCTTCTCGGAATCTTGGTATTTCCCGGTAATCCACGCCACGCTCTCGATCAGCGTTGCCGACAGCATGCCGACCTCGATCCGCTCGTCTTCGTTCAGCGCCCCTTTCGCGGCTTTGGCCGCCGAGAACGCCTTAGATAACAGGCTCTCGACGAATCCGGTAAGCTCGCTGCGGATGCTTTCGTACTTCGATCCTTCGCTGCGGCACAGCAACAACAGCAGACTGGGGCCGGAAGCCTTCAGCAACCCGACCAACGTCATTTTCACGCGGTCGAAAAAGCTCGTTCGCGCCTGGGTATCCCACCCGCTCGTCATGATGGCGTCGGCCATCCGCAAGTACTCTTGCGCATACCGGCTGTACTCTGCGTACAGGGGGCCGACTATGGCGTCGAACAGATCCTCCTTGTTGCGGAAATACCGATAAATATTGCCCGAAGTCATTCCCGCCGCGGCCGCGATCCGGCGCATCGAAGCTTCCGAGTAACCGCTCTGCCGAAACTCCTCGTATGCGGCGAGCACGATGGCGTTGCGCACTTCCTCCTTCAAAACCTGCATTAGTAATCACCTGATCATTATTATGATGTTAATATTATAACTCCGAAGCCCGGAATAGAACAATTTACAAAAATGTGAACATACCCGCAATTTTTATCCCTGCATCCGATCCCGAATCCGAACCCCTAGCGTCACCGCACATGCTTATCCCAAATTTCTCCCCGGCTCCAAACTCATAGCGTCACCGCATGTGCTTATTCCCGACTTACTCTCCTCTCATCCGGGCCCACAGTTTTACCACGCGGTGCTTATCCTTCCCGGAATTCCCGTCTTTCTCCGCAAAAACTGCGAACAGCCAGGCACGACTTCGGGACCCGCCGAGAAACTTCCGATGGAGGCTCAACTAGGCACGACTCCGGGCGCGTCGCTTAACTAGGCGAATCCCGTCTATCCGCAAATAAAAAAGCCGTCCCACAGGTCGCAATCGACCTTGCGGAACGGCTTTCTATTCCTATGCCGGGATCAAGCCTTGGACAGCTCGATCTCGTCTTTCTGCTTGACGACCAAATTGCCGTCTTCTTCGTCGATGACGAGCGCGTGGCCTTTGGAGATTTTGCCGAGCAGCAGATCCTCCGACAGCCGATCCTCGATGTGCTTCTGGATCGCTCTGCGCAGCGGACGCGCGCCGTACTGCGGATCGTAGCCTTCCTTCGCCAGGAACGCTTTGGCCGAGTCGGTCAGCTCGAAGCTGACGTTGTGCTCGACGAGGCGCTTGCGAAGATCGTCGGCCATCAGCGTCACGATCTGAGCGATATGCTCCTCGTTCAGCGGGTGGAAAACGATCGACTCGTCGATCCGGTTCAGGAACTCCGGCCGGAACGATTTCTTCAGCTCCGCGAGCACCTTCTCCTTCATGTTCTGGTAGTCGCGTCCCGCATCCTGCACCGCCGTGAAGCCGAGCGTGGAGTTTTTCTTGATCTGCTCCGCGCCGACGTTGGACGTCATGATGATCAGCGTGTTGCGGAAGTCGACCGAACGTCCCTTGGAGTCGGTCAGACGACCGTCCTCAAGCACCTGCAGCAGGATGTTGAACACTTCCGGATGGGCTTTCTCGATTTCGTCGAGCAGCACGACCGAGTACGGCTTGCGGCGTACTTTTTCGGTCAGTTGGCCGCCCTCGTCGTAACCGACGTATCCCGGAGGCGCTCCGACGAGACGGGATGTGGAATGCTTCTCCATATACTCCGACATGTCGATGCGGATGACCGCGTTCTCGTCGCCGAACATCGCTTCCGCGATCGCGCGGGCCAGCTCCGTCTTCCCGACGCCCGTAGGTCCGAGGAAAATGAAGGAGCCCATCGGGCGCTTCGGATCCTTGAGGCCGGCGCGAGCGCGACGAATGGCGCGGGAAACCGCTTTGACGGCTTCCTCCTGGCCGATGACGCGGTCGTGAAGAATGCTCTCCATTTTCAGCAGGCGCTCCGTCTCTTCCTCGGCAAGCTTGCTGACCGGAATGCCGGTCCAACTGGCCACCACTTGGGCGATATCCTCCGGCGTGACCTCGGAGTCGGTGCGGCCTTGCTTTTCCTTCCACTGATTCTTCGTGAAGTCGAGCTCTTCGCGGATTTTCTGCTCGGTGTCGCGCAGAGCGGCCGCTTTCTCGAACTCCTGGCTCTGGACGGCGGCGTCCTTCTCCTTGCGGATATCTTCGAGACGCGTTTCGAGCTGCTTCAGATTAGGCGGTACCGTGTAAGAATTGAGCCGAACCTTCGAGCCCGCTTCGTCGATGAGGTCGATCGCTTTGTCCGGCAGGAAACGGTCCGGAATGTAGCGGTCGGACAGCTTCACCGCCGCGTCGATCGCTTCGTCGGTAATTTTCACCCGGTGGTGCGCTTCGTAGCGGTCGCGCAGTCCGAGCAAAATTTGCACCGCTTCTTCCGGGGTCGGCTGATCCACCGTAATCGGCTGGAACCGGCGCTCCAGAGCCGCGTCCTTCTCGATATATTTGCGATATTCGTCCAGCGTCGTCGCGCCGATGCACTGCAGCTCGCCGCGCGCCAGCGCCGGCTTCAAAATGTTGGAAGCGTCGATCGCGCCCTCCGCGCCGCCCGCCCCGATGAGCGTATGCAGCTCGTCGATGAACAGGATAACGTTGCCGGCTTGACGGATTTCGTCCATGATTTTCTTCAGACGGTCCTCGAATTCGCCGCGATACTTCGTACCCGCGACGACGGAGCCCATATCCAGCGTCATCACGCGCTTATCGCGCAGCGTTTCGGGAATTTCGTTGTTGACGATGCGCTGGGCCAACCCTTCGGCGATCGCCGTCTTCCCGACGCCCGGCTCCCCGATAAGCACCGGGTTGTTCTTCGTCCGGCGGGAGAGCACCTGGATGACGCGCTCGATCTCCTTCTGCCTTCCGATGACCGGGTCGATATGGCCTTCCCGCGCGCTGGCGGTCAGGTCGCGGGCCAAGCCGTCCAGCGTCGGCGTGCTGACGTTGGCGGACGGACCGTGGTTCTGCGACGCGCTCTCGTTGCTGCCGAGCAGCTGCAGAACTTGCTGGCGCGCCTTGTTCAGGCTGATTCCCAGATTGTTCAGCACTCGGGCGGCGACCCCTTCGCCCTCGCGAATAAGGCCGAGCAAAATATGCTCCGTGCCGACGTACGTGTGACCCAGCTTGCGAGCCTCGTCCATCGACAGTTCGATGACCTTCTTGGCGCGCGGAGTATAAGCGATATTGGTCGGCTGCTCTTGTCCGCGGCCGATTAACGACTCGACTTCGTCCTGAATTTTCTCCAATCCCAGCCCGAGCGCGATCAGCGCCTTGGCGGCGATGCTCTCCCCTTCCCGGATCAGACCGAGAAGAATATGCTCCGTGCCGATATTGTTGTGTCCCAGCCGCACTGCTTCTTCCTGGGCCAAGGCCAATACCTTCTGCGCGCGTTCCGTAAATCTGCCAAACATCATGAGACACACCTCCTAATAAGATAAGAATAAAACATTTATGAAAGAGTTGCCAGCCGGGAACGGATGAATTCCGCCCGCGACTTGTCTCGGTCTTCCGGGCTCATCGCTTCCCCGAACGTCATCTGGAGAAAGCCCGGCTGAGTCGAGACGAGCAACTCGTTCAACACGAGGGGGTTGACCTCCGGCAGCAAGCCCAGGTGGGAGCCGAGCCGAATGTCGGACAGCCGCTGCGACGCTTCCTTCGAGTCCATGATCAGCGCCTGCGTCAAGATGCCGTACGATCTGCGAACGCGGTCCTCGACGCGCAGCCTCGACTCGCCCAGCAGCTTCGCTCTCGCCGACTTCTCATGCTCGATGATCTGTCGCGCAACCTGAAACAGGTTATCGATGATCTCCTGCTCCGATTGCCCCAGCGTGACCTGGTTGGACACTTGGAACAGGTTGCCCGTCGCTTCG
>JAEZZE010000057.1 GCA_023418755.1 Bacillota bacterium
GCCGAAATCCGCTTGCGACACCCAATCCCCGGAGCGTTCATCGTAACGGGCGGCCGGTACCGTCCCTTCCCATACGGTCCGTTCGTTCTCCCGGCGATCCGCCACGACGGCTTCGAGCTCCGGAAAGGCTTCGTCCGAAGCGATGATCCCGACTTTCGCCCCTTCCGTTCCGTACCCGATCTGATTCACGTGAATTCTGAGCTTTCCGGCCGGCTCCGTCTCCGTCCCCTCTTTGACGGGAGACGGCACCGTCAGCGCGGAGGAAGTAGGTTCGGGAATAGCGGACGGGGCGGTCCGTTCTTCTCCTCCGATGCAGCCTTGTACGGCGGTTCCGCCTAGCAGCACCAGGCTAAGCATAAGCTTCGTTCCCGTGTTTCGGCTCATTCATTTTCCGACCTCCCCGGATTTTGGAAAACGTTTTCCTTGATGGAATTTATTCGCCTGCCGCCCCTTAAAGTCCTTCCGCTGCCGGAGCAATCTTAAGAATTTCTTTAGGTGTTATTTCTGAATCATTAAGATTGCGTCCCTATAATCGTTTCATATAGAACGCGTCACGATAACAAAGCGATAGGAGCTGAAGAAGCGCGCATGATAGAGATGATTCAAGTCAGCCATCAATTCGTCATCGGCAAAAAAGGCAGGGAACGAATCGTGCCCGTGCTGCACGAGATCGATTTGCAGGTCAAAGAAGGGGAGATCGTCGCGATCGTCGGGCGCAGCGGCTCCGGCAAATCTACGCTTCTGAACTTAATGTCCGGCTATATCCGCCCGACGTCCGGCGCGATCCGCGTTGCGGGGCAGAACGTAACCGGGCTCAGCGAAGGGGACTGGGCCAACTTCCGGCTCGCCCATCTGGGCTTCATGTTCCAGAGCTTCCAGCTCATCCCGAGCATGACCGCCTTCGAAAATGCCGAACTGCCCCTCGTGCTGAAAGGAATCGGCGTCGAGGAGCGGAAAAAGCGCGTCATGGCGCTGCTTCATCAGGTCGGAGTCGCCGAATACGCGGGGCATTATCCCGGAGAGTTGTCGGGAGGACAGCAGCAGCGCGTGTCCGTCGCCAGGGCGCTGATGCTCAATCCGCCGATCGTGCTCGCGGACGAGCCTACCGGAAGCCTCGACAGCGACAACGAGCGGCAGTTGCTCGCGCTCATTCGGGAATTGAACCGGGAGCTCGGCATCACGTTCGTTCTCATCACTCACGACGAACAGGTCGCCGCCACGGCCCATCGCACCATCTCGCTGAAGGACGGTTATTTGTTGAACGCCCCGGGGAAAGGAGAATTCCCAGCTTATGAAATTCAATGACCAGGTCCGGTTCGTCCGGCAAAATATGAAGAAAAACAAAACGCGGCTGTTCATGACCGTGCTCGCGACGGCGATGGGCTGCTCTTTCCTGATCGTGTTAGCGTCCGTCGGTTTCGGCCTGCAGAAGAGCATCGTGGACAAGGCCGTCGGTGACCGGCTCGTCACCGCCATCGACGTTTACGGCATCGAAGCGGAGAACGGCGTAGACCGCCAGATCGACGAGAACGGGATCGCCTATCTTCGCTCCGTCGAGCGCGTCAAGGCGGTCACTTACCGGAATATCGTCCGGCAGACGCTTCGTTCTTCCGTCGACGGCGTCGCCGTGACCCAAGGGAACGTCTTCAACGTCGACTTCGAAGCCGAGTCGAAAGCCGGCTTCGGACTTAGCGAGGGACGGCTCCCTCAAGCGGACGACGAGGTCGTCGTCGGGTATCATATTCGCATGCCAGGCGAAGGCTTCAAGCCGGGCGACGAGCCTCCCTCCGCCAAGGAGTGGCTCGGCAAGACGATGAACATGGAGGCTTCCCAGTTCGAGACCGACGGAACCGAGCGGAAAAAGTCGTTCGCCGTCAAAATCGTCGGCATTGCCGCCAAGCCGACGCGAGAGTGGCAGACGGATTCCGCGACATACATCGGCAGCGCGACGATGGCGAATATCGAGAACTTTACCGGCACGCAGTGGGGCGAGCAGCGCATCGCGCCGTCCAAGGAAAACCCCGAAGGCTACGAGCCTCCAGGGCTTCAGGACCCGCGACAGTATAACCAGGTCCAGGTCATTGCGGACGGCGCCGGTCACGTGAAGGGAATCGCGAAGCAAATACGCGGGCAAGGCTACTTTATCCACTCCGTCGCGGACGAGCTGGAGCAGATCAATCTCGTCTTCCTCATCATGAAGATCGGTCTCGTATTCGTCGGCACGATCGCCGTGCTGATCGCCTCCATCGGCATCTACAATACGATGACGATGGCCGTCACCGAACGGGCGCAGGATATCGGGATCATGAAGGCGATCGGCGCCCATCCGTCGGCGATCCGGCGAATCTTCCTGCTGGAGAGCGCCATGATCGGCCTGCTCGGGGCGATCATCGGCACGGCCGTTGCCTACGTCGTCTCGATGGCCGTGAACGCCGGCCTGCCTCTGATTATCGAAGGCTTCATGGACGAGAAGGTTCCGAAGGATTTTCGCTTCTCCCACATTCCCGGCTATCTGGCCGCGTTGTCGAGCTTGATCTCGCTCGCCGTCGCCTTGCTGTCCGGCTCCCGCCCCGCCCGCAGGGCTACGCGGATCGACGTGCTGAGAGCGCTCAGAAGGGATTTGTGACGGACGGTGAAGCTGCTTAAACGCCTGATGCTCGTCTATCTGTCGTTCGCCGTCCTGCTCGTCCTGCTCATTCTGTGGGGGGGCAAGCTGATGGAACCGTTCGGGCCGCTGCGGGTTACGGTCGTGAACGAGACGGGCGCCGATGTCGTATCGGTAGAGACCGGCCTCGTCGCCGGTAGCTCGAAGCACTTCTACCGGCAGCTCATCGGCGCCGGGGAGAGCGCCAGAATCAGACCCGAGCTCAAGCTGGCCGGGGAAGGCGCCGTCTACCAGAAGTTCATCTTCGCGAACGGCGAGCCGAAGGAGGCCGTCGTCTGCGGTTATACGGAGAGTCTTTCGGGCACGGCCACGGTTACGCTTCGGGCCGACGGCCGGATAGAGGTGGAGCAGAGCTGCAGTTAGCTCTGCTCCTTTTTCATGGCGAGGTCGGCTTCGGCCGTCAACTGCTCCGGATCCGCGAGCTGGCCGTCCGGCAGCTCTATTCCGGCATGAAAGACGAGCCGCACCGCGTAAGCACCGTCCGGCACCCGCTCCCCGTGGTTGTCGATCCGGTTCCATTCTTCCTCGAACTCCATCGATTCGGCCTGCTTCAGCTTCGTCTCGATCAGCGCCTGCGTGAAGATTTTGTCGTTCGACCATCTGTAGATCTCTTCGTTTCGGTCGTCGTATACGGCAAAGTCGTAGCGCATTCCGGAGCCGAACGTCAGCTTGAGTTCCCGGTCGGATACGTTCGTCAAGGAGAAGACGAGCTTGACGCCGTCTCCGGCCGTCCGCGTCTCCAGACTTGTTCGCAGCAATCCCTTAACGTAATCCGGCCGCTTCTTCGCGGGCAGCGGCAGCCTCGTCTCCCTCTGTTTGGAGGCTCTCACGCTTTCCGATCCAGTAATGATCTCCCCGATGCGGACCTCCGTCTTCGGCTGGCGGGCTTCCTCCGCCCGGAGCGGGGACTCCGCTCGATTCGCCGACAGGACGGTTATCCCCCCTTCCGGCTGATCGACCTTCTTCACGACGCAGCTGCCGATGAACAACAGCACGCCGAAAGCGATCGCAAGACAAGCTATCCGCGTTTTCATTCGTATCACCTCACGTTAGGTACAGCAAATGCCGGAATTCCAAAAGGAAGATGATTCCTTTTCTGTATAAACGAAAGATCCCCTCCATATGTTGCTTCTCAGCCTCTGATCCGTCCTGGTCATTCGTGAACTCCCCTCGAAAAGCCACCGCCTGCCACAAGATGTTCTAGAAAACCTGCTATCGTCCCGCAAAAAGCCCCCATTCCTCCCGGGATGTTCTAGAAAACCTGCTATCGCCCCGTAAAAAGCCCCCAGTCCTCCCGAGATGTTCTAGAAAACCTGCTATTCCCACTCGAAAACCCGCCATCCCACTTGGAGAGTGGCATGGGCAACATCACGCAATGGCTTCCAAGCCAGGCTCGGACAACGAACAAGCAATCGGAAAAATCATGCATTGACCCTCAACGGACACAATTCACGATAGAGCAAGTCCCTGGAAACTGCGTGCACCGGAGTTCTCCAAGAGTCCCGGCGAACGGACGCAAGTCAATTGTCGGATGAAAAAAAGAACCCGTCCCCATTAAGGTGACGACTTCTTTTCCAGGACAAGACAATCAGATTTTGCCGAGCAGCGATCCCCAATTTTTCTTCGGACGATCGGAAGGCAGCAGCAGCGCGAACAAGCCGACGAGCGGGAAAAAGCTGATCGCGAACATGACGTCGTTGACGCCGAACATATCGATGGCCTGCCCGAGCGCGACTCCGCCGATCGCGCCCATCCCGAAGGCGAGGCCGGTCGTGAGGCCCGAGGCCATGCCTACGTTGGCCGGCATCAGGAACTGCGCGTATACGACGCTTACGGAGAAGCCGGATAGGATGACGAAGCCGAGCAGCGCAATGAACGGATACACCCAGAACAAAGGCAGATGCGGCAGCAGAAGCGCCAGTGGAGAAGCGCCGGCGATCGAGAACACGATCATGTTTTTCAGCCCGAAGCGGTCCGCGAGCACGCCTCCGAAGAATGTGCCCAGAACGCCCGCCGCCAGAAATAGAAAAACGGGAATTTGCGCCTGCTGCGTCGTCAGCCCGTAATCGAATTTCAAGTAAAACTGATAAAAGCTGCCGATGCCCGAATGGTACCAGGAGCGCGCGAATACGAGAAATACGAGCATTCCCATCGCGAACTTGATCCGAGGATGGCTTGCCTTCCCGGCGACGGCCGAGCCGGACGACCGCGAGGCCGCGTTTTTCGTCCGCTGCTCCTCCCATTCCGCAAGCTTGCGCTTGTACCAGGGGAGCAGGCCGAGCAGCACCGCGATCGCGAAGCCGGCGAACAGCGTGCCCCAGATCGCGCCGATCTGGCCGAGATGCACGAAGATCAGCGCCGTCATCAGCGGTCCGAGCGTGCTGCCCGCATTGCCGCCGACCTGATAGACCGACTGGGCGAAGCCTCTGCGCCCTCCGGCCGCGAAATAGACGACGCGCGAGCCTTCTGGATGGAAAATCGCCGAGCCGAGCCCGATAAAGACGACCGCCAGCAGCAGCATCCAGAAATGCGGAGAAAAGGCTAGCCCGATCATGCCGATCATGCTCAGCCCCATGCCGATCGGCAGCATGTTGGGGAGCGTCCTTTTGTCCGAATACGCGCCTACGACGGGCTGCATGACCGATGAGGTCATATTGAGCATAAATCCGATCCAACCGAGTTGAACCATCGATAGGTTAAGCGATTCCTGCAGGATCGGATACAGGGCCGGAACGACCGCCTGCATCGAATCGTTCAGCATATGGACTAGGCTGATG
>JAEZZE010000074.1 GCA_023418755.1 Bacillota bacterium
AATTAGCGGTCTGTCAGGCCGTTAACGTGGAGGAAAGCCGGGAATTGGAGGAATTAGCGGTCTGTCAGGCCGTTAACGTGGAGGAAAATCGGCAATTGGAGGAATTAGCGGTCTGTCAGGCCATTAATGTGGAGGAAAGCGGGCAATTGGAGGAATTAGCGGTCTGTCAGACTGTAAAAGGCGGCCAAACGGTTGAGCTAGTATTTATTATCTTTTTGTTTGTGTTTGTTTTAAAGTGTATTCAAAAATAAACGGGTATGTTAAAATGGGTTCAAAACCAAACAAAACATCATCCGGAGGTAAACCCATGGTACAAAGCTTGTGGCAAGCATCGAAAGCAAATGAGCTGCAATCCGGTCTGGATCAGCTCGTCTACCGCTCGAATATTATCGGCGCGGATCGTCGCGTATGCAACTACGGCGGCGGCAACACGTCTTCGAAAACGATCGTGAAGGATTTTCGCGGACGCGACGTCGAAGTCATGTACGTCAAAGGAAGCGGCTCCGACCTCGCGACGATGAAAGCGGGCAATTTCACGGGTCTGCGCATGGACGATATCCGTCCTCTGTTCGAGAAAGCGGAAATGTCCGACGAGGACATGGTCGCTTACTTGGCGAACTGCATGATCGATTCGAAACACCCGCGCGCGTCGATCGAGACGCTGCTGCACGCTTTCCTGCCGTTCAAGCACGTGGACCACACGCACCCGGATTCGATTATCAGCCTGTGCTGCGCCGATAACGGCAAAGAGCTGGCCAAAGAGATTTTCGGCGACCGGTTCGTCTGGGTTCCGTACATTCGTCCGGGCTTTACGCTCTCGAAGATGATCGCGGAAGGCGTGCTGAACAACCCGAAAGCCGAGCTCGTGCTGATGGAGAAACACGGCCTCGTCACTTGGGGCGAGACGTCCGAAGCCTGCTACGCGCAGACGATCAAGATCATCAGCGAAGCCGAAGCGTTCATCGAAGCCCGCATCGACGAAGCGAAAGTGTTCGGCGGCGCGAAATACGAGACGCTGCCTGCCGAAGTTCGCCAAAACATCGCGGCCAAAGTCATGCCGACGATCCGCGGCGCGGTCAGCGACGCCAAGAAGATGATTCTGAGCTTCGACGATGCGGACGACGTGCTGCAATTCGTTTCCGGCAACGATTCCGCCAAGCTGTCCCAAGTAGGCGCGGCTTGCCCGGATCACCTCGTTCATACGAAGGTCGTGCCGCTGTTCATCGACTGGACGCCCGACGCGAACGACATCGACGGCCTGATCGCCAAGCTGAAGGAAGGCGTTGCCGCTTACAAGGAGCAGTACACTGCGTACTTCGAGCGCAATAAGAACGAGGGCGACGTCATGTTCGAAGCCGCGCCTCGCGTTATTCTGATCCCTGGCGTGGGCATGATCAACACCGGCAAGAGCTGGGCGATGTCGCAAGTGAGCGGCGCGCTCTACCACCGCGCGATTGCAGTTATGAGAGGCGCGACGGCACTCGGCAACTTCGTCTCGTTGTCCGAGAACGAATCCTACAACGTCGAGTACTGGCCGCTTGAGCTTTACAAGCTGTCGCTGGCTCCGCCGGAAGCCGAATTCTCCCGCCAAGTCGCGTTCATCACGGGCGGCGCGGGCGGCATCGGCAGCGAAACGGCCCGCCGTCTCGTATCGGAAGGCGCGCACGTCGTGCTGGCCGACCTGAACCTCGAAGGCGCGCAGAAGGTGGCCGACGAGATCAACGCTAAATGGGGAGAAAACCGCGCGCTGGCGGTTAAAGTCGACGTGACTAGCGAGGAGCTGGTGCAAGCGGCATACGACGCGACGGCGCTTGCTTACGGCGGCGTGGACATCATCGTCAACAACGCAGGCTTGGCTACCTCCAGCCCGTTCGACGAAACGTCGCTGAAGGAATGGAACCTGAACATGAACGTGCTCGGTACGGGATACTTCCTGGTTGCCCGCGAAGCTTTCAAGTTGATGAAGACGCAAGGCATCGGCGGCAACATGGTATTCATCGGTTCCAAAAACTCGGTATACGCCGGCAAGAACGCTACCGCCTACAGCTCCGTCAAGGCGTTGGAAGCGCACCTGGCGCGCTGCATCGCGGCCGAGGGCGGGGAGTTCGGCATTCGCGTCAACACGATTTTGCCGGATGCAATTCTGCAAGGTTCGGCGATCTGGAACGGCAGCTGGCGCAACGAGCGCGCCGCCGCTTACGGCATCGAGCCGGATCAGTTGGAAGAATACTACCGCAAGCGCACGACGTTGCTTGTTAATATTTATCCGAGAGACATCGCGGAAGGCATCGCGTTCTTCGCATCGTCCAAGTCCGCCAAAACGACGGGCTGCATGCTGACGATCGACGGCGGCGTTCCCGCGGCGTTCACTCGATAATCATCGGAAGGGGATCGTTCCTATGCATAGGGCGCAAGGGGAGAAAGTCTGGTACATTCCGGACGGCTACATTCCCGAAACCAGCACCGGGCAACTGACGAGCCACGAATCCGTCTGCGTGCTCAACACGGCGTCGGAGGACGCTTTGCTGAAAATCACGATTTTCTTCGAGGATCGCGAGCCGTTGGAGGACATCATGGTTGTCGTCGGAGCCAGGAGAACCAAGCATATCCGAACGAGCTCGCTGAACAAGGAAGGGGCGCCGATTCCGGTCGGCGTTCCTTACGCGATCGAGGTTGTAAGCGATATCCCGATCATCGTTCAGTACAGCCGGCTCGATTCGACGCAAGCCGAGAATGCCCTCATGTCCGTCATTGCTTATCCTTTAAAATAAAACCGAAGCCCGAGGAGGAACGCGCATGCAACAATCCACCGTCAACAACTACGAGGCCGCCAAGCAGCTGTACGCCAAGCACGGCATCGACGTCGATCAGGTACTGGAGAAGTTAGCCCAAATTAAAATTTCGATGCACTGCTGGCAGGGAGACGACGTCAGAGGTTTCCTGAACAAGGATCAGGATTTGACCGGCGGCATTTCCGTTACAGGCAACTACCCTGGAGCGGCAAGAACGCCCGAGGAGCTTCGCGCGGATTTGGAGAAAGCTTTCTCCTTGATTCCGGGCAAGCACAAAGTCAATCTCCATGCGATCTACGCCGACACCGACGAGAAGGTCGAGCTGGATAAGTTGGAGCCGAAGCATTTTCACAAATGGGTCGATTGGGCCAAGGATCAAGGGCTGGGCATGGATTTCAACCCGACCTGCTTCTCCCACGAGAAGTCCAGCGACGGCTTTACGCTGAGCCATCCGGACCCGGAAATCCGCCGCTTCTGGATCGATCACTGCAAAGTATCGCGCAAAATCGGCGCTTACTTCGGAGAACAGCTCGGTCAAACGTGCGTCACGAACGTATGGGTTCCGGACGGCTTCAAGGACGTTCCGGCGGATCGCCTGGCTCCCAGACAACGCTTGAAGGACGCTTTGGACGAAGTGTTCGCGGAGGAACTGAACCCCGCGCACAACCTTGACGCCGTCGAGAGCAAGCTGTTCGGCCTCGGCTCGGAAGCTTACGTCGTCGGCTCCCACGAGTTCTACATGGGCTACGGCCTGCGCAACAATAAACTGATCTGTCTCGACGCGGGACACTTCCACCCGACGGAAGTGATCTCCAACAAACTGAGCTCTCTGTCGCTGTTCGCGGACGGCATTCTACTCCACGTCAGCCGTCCGATGCGCTGGGACAGCGACCACGTCGTCACGCTCGACGACGAGCTGATCGACATCGGCCGCGAGTTGGTACGCGGCGACCTGCTCGGCAAGACGCACATCGGACTCGACTTCTTCGATGCAAGCATCAACCGCGTCGCGGCTTGGGTCATCGGCACGCGCAACACGATCAAATCGTTGCTTCGCGCCATGCTCGACCCGATCGAAGCGCTCAAGAAAGCCGAGCTTGAAGGCGACTATACGACGCGCTTGGCGCTCACGGAAGAGTTCAAGTCGTATCCGTTCGGCGCGATTTGGGACTATTACTGCGAGAAGAACGGCGTACCCGTTCGCGAGGAATGGCTCAGCGAAGTGAAGGCCTACGAGCAAGACGTGCTGCTGAAGCGCGGCAATTAATTCAATCGAGGATGATGAGAGATGTCGAGCGTACTCGCGTTCGATCTGGGCGCCAGCAGCGGCAGAGCGCTGCTCGGGCGGCTGACGGACGGCAGGATCGAGGTCGAGGAGCTGCATCGCTTTCCCAATGATCCGGTACAGGTGGGAGACCGTCTGTACTGGGACATTTTGCGGCTCTATCACGAAATCAAGCAAGGCTTGCTGAAGGCCAAACATAGGGGCATCGACCTGCAAAGCATGGGCATCGACTCCTGGGCGGTCGACTTCGGCTTCATCGGCAAGAACGGAGAGCTGGCCGGCAATCCGTACCATTACCGCGACCGTCATACGGAAGGGGCGATGGAACGGGTGATGGCCGAAATTCCGGCCGCGGTCATCTTCGCCCGGACCGGCATTCAGTTTCTTCCTTTTAACACGATCTACCAGCTCTACGCTTTGAAACAGGCCAAGTCCCCGCTGCTCCGGGAGAACAACCGGCTGCTGATGATTCCGGACCTGCTGCGTTATTTCCTCACCGGCGAAATGCACAACGAGTTCACGAACGCCACGACGACCCAATTGTACAATCCGGTCGAGGACGAATGGGATTCCGAACTGCTTCGCCTCCTCGAATTGCCTAAGAGCTGGTTCGGCAGCGTGCTGAAGCCGGGAGAGCTCGCGGGCAGGCTCAGGCCGTCCGTGTGCGAGGAATTGGGCATCGGCTCGATTCCCGTCTACGCGGTGGCCGAGCACGATACGGGTTCCGCGGTCGTCGCCGTTCCGGCAACGGAGAAGTCGTTCGCTTACTTAAGCTGCGGAACGTGGTCGTTGATGGGCACGGAAGTCGACAAGCCGGTTCTTCACGATCTGGCGCAGAAGCTGAATTTTACGAACGAAGGCGGCTTTGGCGACACGTTCCGGCTGCTGAAAAATATTATGGGCTTGTGGATTTTGCAGGAATGCCGGAGGGAATGGGAGCGGGAAGGCCGTTCGTATTCATTCCCCGAGCTCGTGCAGCTCGCTTCGCAAGCGAAACCGTTTGCCGCGTTCATCGATCCGGACGACGATTTGTTCCTGCCTCCGGGAGACATGCCGGCCCGTATCGAACAATACTGCGCGAGAACGGGCCAGGAGGCTCCGGGCACCGTAGGCGAAATCGTGCGTTGCATCCTGGAAAGCTTGGCGTTAAAATATCGCTACGTGTTCGAAATGACGGAGCGATTGTCGGGGCAAAGCTTCGGCGGCCTGCACATGGTCGGCGGCGGCAGCCAGAACGGGCTGCTCTGCCAATGGACGGCGAACGCGATCGGCAAGCCCGTATGGGCGGGACCTTCCGAAGGAAGCGCGATCGGCAACTTGGCCGTTCAATGGATCGCCCAAGGCGTTTTCGCGGATATTTGGGAAGCCCGCAAGGCGATACGGGAATCGTTCCCCGTGGAATCGTACGAGCCGAACGAGCCGGAAGAGTGGGCGCGCGTGTACGAGCGATTCGCGGCGCTTACGGGATTGTCGGAGTAAAATCGGTTTGCGAAAAGAGGGTACTCATGCTGGTTGCGGAGCGATATGAGAAAATCGTAGGCTTGGTCAACGAAAGGGGAAGCATCCGGGTATCCGAGCTGAGCGAGCTGTGCCGTGTAACGGAGGAGACGATCCGCCGCGATCTGGACCGGCTCGAGCGGGCGGGACGGCTGCGCCGCTCCCACGGAGGAGCGGTCAGCGTCAAGGAAACGGCGGGGCTGCATCCGGAAATTCCTTATGCCGTGCGCGAAATTACGCATGCGGACGAGAAGAAGCGGATCGCCCTGGAGGCGATCAAGCGCATCTCCCCGAAGGACCGCATTTTGCTGGATGCCAGCTCGACCGCCTGGTATATGGCGGCCGACGTTCCCGACATCGATTTGACCGTGCTTACCAATTCGATTAAGGTCGCAACGGAGCTCAGCGGCAAGGAGAAAATCCAGGTGATCTCGACCGGCGGCATTCTCGCTCAGCGTTCTCTGTCCTTCGTCGGTCCGCTGGCGGAGCGATCGCTCGACGCCTACCATGTCGACAAGGTGTTTCTCTCCTGCAAGGGCGTGCATCTGGAACGAGGGATCAGCGAATCCAACGAGCTGCAGGCCCGGATCAAGGAGCGGATGATCGGCATGGCGGACGAGGTCGTCCTGCTGGCCGACTCGAGCAAGTTCGGCGTGCAGGCGTTCACGCACGTCGCCGACCTCTCCGAGGTCGATACGATCATCACCGACCGGCGGATGCCGAAGGAGACGATTGAACAGCTGGAAGACCGCGGCATTCACGTGATTACGGTATAACGCCGCCCGGAATTAGCGGTTCCCGAGAGAAGGCGTACAAGACTTGCGTATCGGCAACGATAACGGTAGAGGCGGCGCGGTTCTCGGGAACGCTTTTTTTCGTGCAACTTGTCTGATAACCTGATAATATGGAAAGAGAAACGAAAGGGGTGCGGCACATTGAAGGTCTCTTTGTTTATTACTTGCCTGAGCGATGCGATCTATCCGAGAGTCGGGGAAGCGATGGTCCGCTTGCTGGCCCGATACGGCGTCACGCTGGAATTTCCTCCGATTCAGACGTGCTGCGGCCAACCCGCCTTCAACAGCGGGTACTGGAACGAGGCGCGGACGACCGCGAAGACGATCATCGAAGCGTTCGAAGACAGCGACTTCGTCATCGCGCCGTCCGGTTCCTGCGCGGGCATGATTCACCATTACCCGAAGCTGTTCGAGAACGATCCGGCCTTGCTGGACAAAGCGCTGGCTCTGCAGAGCAAAACGTACGAGTTCACCCAATTTCTCGTTAACGTGCTCGGGGTGACCGACGTGGGAGCGACGTTCCGGCATAAAGTCACCTATCACCCATCCTGTCACGGCAGCCGCCTGATGGGGATCAAGGACGAGCCGATGGCGCTGATGAACAACGTCAAGGGGCTGGAGCTCGTCCCGCTTCCTCATGCGGAGGATTGCTGCGGCTTCGGGGGAACGTTCGCGGTCAAAATGTCGGACATTTCCGGCGCGATGGTGAGCGAGAAGAGCGACCACGTCAAAGAGACCGAAGCGGAAGTGCTCGTCGGACTCGACATGGCTTGCCTGATGAACATCGCGGGCAATCTGCGTTACCGGAACGAGCCGGTCAAAGTGATGCATTTGGCCGAGCTGCTCTACGAAGGGGTGCAATAAAATGAGCCACGGATCCAAGGGCGGAGCGACGGTCAAAGAACGCGCGGAGCTGGCGCTGAACAACGATTTCCTGCGCAAGGCGGTCAAGTTCACGACGGAGCGGCTGAAGAACGGCAAGCAGAAAGCGATGGAGGAGCACGGCAACTGGGAGGAATGGCGCGAAAGAGGGCGCCAGATCCGGCTGCACACGATCGCGCACCTCGATTATTACTTGAACCAGTTCGTCGAGAACGCGCGCGCGAACGGCGTTCACGTGCATTTCGCGGAAACCGCGCAGGAAGCGGTCGACATCTCGATGGCGATCGCCGAGAGAAAAAGCGCCAAAACCGTCGTCAAATCGAAGTCGATGGTGTCGGAGGAGCTTCATCTTAACGCGGCGCTGGAGAAAATCGGCGTGGAGGCGATCGAGACGGATCTCGGGGAATACATTATCCAACTGGCCGACGAGCCGCCGTCCCATATTATTATTCCCGCCATCCATAAAAACCGGTTCCAGATCGCGGAGCTGCTGTCGGAAGACGCCGGGGAGAAGCTGGAGGCGGACACGAAAATATTGGCCGGCTACGTGCGCAGAAGGCTGCGCTCGAAATTTCTCGAGGCCGATATCGGCATGACGGGCTGCAACTTCGCGATCGCCGAGACCGGTTCGATGGTGCTGTTCGAGAACGAAGGCAACGCCCGGATGGTGACGACGCTGCCGAAGACGCAGATCACGTTGATGGGCATGGAGCGGATCATTCCGTCCTGGGCCGATCTGGAGGTGATGGCGACTTTGCTTCCGCGTTCGGCGACCGGACAGAAGCTGACGATGTACATGTCGGGCATTACCGGTCCGCGGCGCGCGGAAGACGCCGACGGCCCGGACGAGATGCACATCATCATCGTCGACAACGGGCGTTCGCTGCAGCTCGGAGATCCGGAATTCCAGGAGCTGCTGAACTGCATCCGCTGCGGAGCCTGCTTGAACGCCTGCCCGGTCTACCGCCATATCGGCGGCCACGCCTACGGGGGCACCTACAGCGGTCCGATCGGCGCGGTACTGACTCCGTCCCTCAACAAGAACATCGCCGAATGGGACGACATCGCCAACGCCTCCAGCTTGTGCGGAGCCTGCTACGAGGCTTGCCCGGTGAAGATCCCGCTTCACGATATGCTGGTCTACTTGAGGAGGCGCAAAGTGGAAGCCGGTCACGGCAACAAGCTGGAGGACGCGGGGATGAAAGGGTTCGCGACGCTGTTCTCGAAGTCCGGGCGAATGAGCACGGTGCTGAAGCTAGGCAAGATCGGGCAGAAGTTCGTGGCCAGGGACGGGGGGATCCGGCTGAAGATCGGGCCGCTCAAAGGCTGGAACACATACCGCGTGACGCCTACGCTGCCGAAGAAGAGCTTCCGCCAGCAGTGGGCGACGCTGGATGCGGAAATCCGCGAAGGCCTCAAGGAGATGTCGCCGGACATCAAGCAGCGGATGGAGCAGGCGGTACGGAGCCGCAAGAACGGAGGGACGCACGATCATGGACACCGCTAAAACCCAGGAACAATGGCTGAAAGAGATGGAAGAGAAATCCCGCGCCAAGCAGCTGAAATTCATCGGCCACATTTCTTCCAAGCTGAGACGGCCCATGGTAAACGAAGCCCCGAAGCATCCGTTCCGCGGATCTCCGGACTTCTGGAACGCCTACGAGTGGAACGAGCGGGAGCGTATCGAGCGTTTCACGGAAAATTTCACGAGCGTGGGCGGCCATGTCGAACGATTGCCGTCGATGGAGGACGTGCGGAAATTCGTTACGGATAAAGCGAACGAGCTCGGCGCGAAATACATCGTCCGCCAGAACGAGCCGGAGCTTGCCGCTCTGGAGCTGGAAGAGCGTCTGCCGGAGGCGAAAATCTCGGTCTGGAACACCGACGCCGAAGAAAACTGGAAGGCTCGTTCGGCGGAAGCCGACATCGGCGTCGTGCTCGTGGATCACGCCGCGGCTTACACGAGTTCGATGGTCGTGCTGTCTTCGAAGGATAAGGGGCGTTCCGTCAGCTTGCTGCCGACCGTGCTGATCGCGATTATTCCGCTTGACCGGTTAAAGACGAGGCTGGGCGAAGTGATGGAGAAGTTCGACGCGGGCGGACGGGAGAGCTTGCCGGCCGGCATCCATTTTATTTCCGGACCGAGCCGGTCTTCGGATATCGAGAACGACTTGACGATCGGCGTGCACGGTCCCGGCATCGTATACGCGCTGCTCGTCGGTTAAGCTGGAGGTAAGCGAACGTATGGCAATGACCCGGTTGACGAAACGGAATCATTACGAGGAGATCAAGGATCGGCTCATGCGGATGATTCTGGACGGCACGTTCAAGGTCGGCGACAAACTGCCTTCGACGAAGGAAATGTCGGAGAGCTTCGGCGTAGGCCGTTCGACGACCCGCGAGGCGTTAAGCGCGCTGAAAGCGATGGGGCTCATCGAGATTCGGCAAGGCGGCGGCTGCCGGGTCATCCATAACGCGACCGCGGAAGTGGCCGTGCCGGAGCTGGATTCCCTCAGGATGAACCGAGGCGTTCTGCTCGAGCTGCTCGAAGCGCGACAATCGCTGGAAGTGTCCAACGCGGCCATCGCGGCCGTCAAGCGCACGGACGCCGACCTGGCCGAATTCGACGCGCTGATGCGGGCGATGGAGCAAGCGATCGGGCAGAAGCTGGAAGGCGAGAGGACCGACGTGCTGTTCCACCTCACGTTGGCCAAGGCGACGCACAACTCGATCATGGTTCGGCTGTTCGAATCGATCGTCGGCCAGATGGAGACCGCGATCCGCGACATTCGCAGAGTCGAGATCTACTCGAACCAAGAAGTGGCCGAGCGCCTTTACCTGGAGCATTCCGCGATCTGCAAGGCGGTTCACAGCCGCGATCCCGAGCTGGCCGCGCAGACGATGAAGAGCCACCTTGAGCACGTGGAGAACATTTTGACGAAGTATATTTAATCAGATTCCGGGCTGTCCCTTGTTTATCCAATGACAAGGGCGGCCTTGTTTTTTTTCGGAAACCAAGCCCAAACGGAAAGCCTATGGACGAGGCTCGCTTCACTCCCCGGACGAGGATGCGGAATCCGCCGGGCCGACTTGATCGTCTTGATAATCTTACCATCGTCCGAGGGGCAACCTTTTTTTCGTATGCGCGTCTAAAGGCGTACAAGAACGGCCGCTCAAGGGACGCGGCGGTGGAGGAATTAAGGATGAAAAAAGCGCTGGCGATCGGTCTGATAGGTTTGACGGTTTTGGCATGTTTGGCGTTGGCGGGTTGTCAGGCGGCTTCCCCCGAGCAAGGGGGCAGGGGACGTCTCATCGGCGACGAGCCGATGGTCCAAATGGCGAGCCTCGCGAAACCAGCCGATCAGGGTCATGCGAAGCATTAAGCTCTAGGAGAGGAGGGGCTGGAGCGAAGCGGGCATTCCGGATGCGGACAATCGTTGCCCGCCCGGCTCCTTCCCTGGAATAGATCGCGAAGCCAGGCCGCGCCTTTACGGCGCGGTTTGACGCGTTCCCGGGCCGCTTCGCGCGCGGCGCGCGCCAGCTCGAGGTCGCGGATGAGCTTTTCCGTCTCCGCTTGGCGAATCTCCGTCAATTCTTGCAGATGGTTCAACATAAGGTTTCACTCCTTGCTTTCCTATATGGCTTCATTATGCTTGAGAGAAAAGAGGAATAAAAGTGAACAGTTTTATTTTCCATTTCACCTTTTCAGCTTATGACGATCGTCATTTCTCATAGGACGGCGCTTTGCCAATGTTTCTCTTTTCCGCGGGTGCCGCTGCCGCAGATGAGGGGGCGTTCGGAAAATGGCTTGCCCGTCTGCTCGTGAAGGGACACAATGCCAAGGAAAATTCGATTGTCGCAAAATTACAAGCGGTATGTCGCAAACTTTCATTCGAATCGAGCCGAAAAACAAGTAAAATATACACGATAATGAGAATCATTATCATAAATCGGAAAAAGGGGATTAGAAAGTGAAAAGACTTCATAAATCGGCTCAATTCGCCATGTGCTTCATCTGTTTCGCGCTTCTGTTGGCGGCGTGCAATTCCGGAGAAAACGGAGGCCATAACGAAAGTTCGCCAAGCGCAACGCCTTCTTCTCTTCCGTCGACCGAGGCTCAGAGCGCCCCTCCGGCTTCCGAAAATCAAGGTTCGTTCCCTGTGACCCTTACGCATATGAAGGGCGAGTATACGCTGGAGAAAAAGCCCGAAACGATTGCGGTTCTGGATACGAAATTCGTCGATCAACTGATCGCGCTTGACGAGCAACCCGCGGGCAGCGTTACGGCCGCCGGTTCCGATACCGACTTTCCGGAGTATTTGAGCGACCGGCTGGGTGAGGTCAAGGTGCTGGGCACGCGCGATGAGCCCAATCTGGAAGCTCTCGTTGCGCTGAGCCCGGATTTGATTCTCATGACGGATTTTCAAGAGAAGGTTTACGACAGCGTCAGCAAAATCGCTCCGACACTCGTGCTGGATTTCTACGAGGATTGGCGCGCGACTCTGGAGACGATGGGGAAAATAACCGGCAAGCAAGCGGAAGCGCAAGCCGTTCAGCAAACCTACGATGAAAAAATATCCAATCTGAAAGCGCAGCTTGCCGATAAGCTGGGGAATGGCACGGTCGCGCTGATTCGCCCGAGAACGGAAGGAATCCGCGTTCACACTTCCCAGCATCGTACGGGATCGATCCTCTACGGGGATTTGGGCTTAAACGTTCCGGAATCGGTAGCCGCGGTAGACGACACCGCCTACGAGATTTCTCTGGAGGCCGTCCCCGAGATCGGAGCCGATTATTACTTCCTGTTGTCGGACGCGATGTTCGCGGAATCGGTCAAAGAGCTGGAAAGCATGAAGATATGGAGCTCCCTGGACCCGGTGAAGAACAATCGAGTATATCAGGTGGACACCACTTTGTGGATTGCCTATTACGGGCCGATCGCGAACAGCCTTATCGTTGATCAAGCCGCGGCGGCTTTGTTGGGGCAAAAGTAAGGAATGGATCCCTTCTTGACATCCGATGCTTGGAAAGAGCTTTCCGGGGATTATAGCTTGTCGACCGGGGAGGTTTCCGCGCAGAGCATCAAGTCGTTGGATTTAAGCGAGCTGCTCAACGAGAAATCTTGCAGAGCGTATATGGATTGGCTTAAGGAACATATCGGATCTCCGAATCTAAGCGTCGCGTCCTCGATGCTGGTGAAAAGAGTGGCCAATTTGCTCGTAGCCCCGATTCTCGGGGCCATGACTTACTACGATCGAGGAATCGAGGCGGAGTTGGAGCATTGTCGGCTTTTTCATCCGGATGCTTCTGCCGCCGGCACCGCTTTTCCGTTCATGGCTTTGTCCGATGCGAAGGTTACGGCTCCGGAAATCGGAAATAGAGAGACATGGCGGGCAGCGGTGGTAAAACAATTGTTCGCCGATCGTCTGACTCCGCTTATGAAAACGATAGCCTCGGCGGGTTCGGTGTCGATGGCGATTCTATGGGAAAACGTAATGGCCCGCATCGCTCCCTTGTACAGATGCAACGAGGAACAAGACCTTGAGCTGGGCCAACGTATTCGGGACGACTTCTTCTATTTGGCGGTAGGCTCGTCAGGCGAGCCGTTCGGCACGAGGAAAAATCCGCTCGGCCCCTTCACGGAGTTGGACGAACGCCGGCGCGTTGCGGGGCGAAGCAGACGATTGACTTGTTGTCTCTATTATCAAATGGCCCCCGAATATTGCTTGAAGTGTCCTAAACCCTAATCGATCCAAGGCAGTCCGGCGTTGTTTTTACAACGGCCAGGCTGTCTTTTTTACGATTTGCCGATGAAATGCAACAGACTGAAATTGACTATGAGAATCGTTATCAATTAAAATAACGGAAGAGGACAAGACTCTACTAACGTTTAGCGCCACGATGAAAATAAGTTTGGAGATGTAGGAGATGCCGCTGCTGAAACCATTATCGCTTTGGAACGATACCGCGATCGGACTGCTTGACGTTCAGCGTCTAACCTTGCTTCCCGGCAACGATCTGCGAGATTACGGCTTGCCGGCGAACAGGCTGATCTTGGCAATAAGCGGCCGCGGCCGGCTGGTTGTAGACGGGATGTCTTATGCGACCGCCCCTTTTTTCGTAGGTCATGCAGGAAAGGATGCCGTTATCGATCTTGAAGCGGCCGCGGAGCCGATTGAATATATCGCGATTACTTACAGGGTCGATCTGATCCGCTCCTCCGGAGGAGAACGCGCCTCGCTTGGAGAGGAACACCGGCTTTTGCAGATTCCGTTCGGGTTCAGTCCGGCCAAACGGTTGTCGCTCTATCGGACCGCTGAGCAGATCGAGCAAAAATGGAGCGCGAGACAAGGGCTGGAATGCTTTCATGCCAACGCGCTCCTGCAGGGCTTGCTCTACGAGCTTCTTCATCAGTTGCATTCGGACGGCTATCAAACCCCTTCGGAGGCGGTAAGCATCGTTGCGAAGCACATTGACGCCCACTACGATAAGCCATTGAAACTGGAATCGATGGCCGAGCTCGTGCATTGCAGCGCAAGACAGCTGCAGAGATGGTTTAAACGGCAAATGCAGCTCGGACCGATGGAATACGTGATCAAGGTCAGAATGAGCCATGCGGCCCGACTGCTGAACCATACCGCGGCAACGATACAGGAAATCGCCCAAAGCATCGGTTATCGCGATATGTATTACTTCAGCAATGCCTTTAAGAAATACTACGGAACCGCTCCGCTGGATTTTCGCCGCGCCGCCGTTCCTGATCAAGCCTATGCTTCGACCTCTGCGACATCGATCGGCGAAACCGTATCCAGCTATGAGGCCAACGACGGTTTGGTCATCCAGCATGCCAAAGGGGAGCTTCGCTTGCAACAGATGCCCAGGCGCATTGCCGTGCTTGACGTTCAGTATGCGGATCAACTGATCACGTTGGGCGAACTGCCGGCCGGCAGCGTAGGGATCGGAAGTCTGGCCATCAGCTGCTTTCCCGATTACTTGGAAGATAAGCTGGGGCAATTCAAGCCTCTTGGTACGTGCGAGCAGCCCGACATCGCCGCGATTGCCTCGCTGCAGCCCGATCTTATTGTATGTACGCAGATGCACGAGGGGCTTTATGCGCGGTTAAGCCGATTCGCTCCGACCCTAATGTTTCATCGAAACGAGCATTGGCGCACGATGCTGAGCATTTTCGGCAACATTACGGGCAAGCGGCAGGAGGCGGACGACATGCTGCGGGGCTATCGCGACAAGACGGCAAAATTGTCAAGCACGCTTGCGGATAAGCTGAAGGGACAGCGCGTGGCATTGATTCGTCCGCGAGATACGTTTATCCGCGTTCATACGTCCGTGCATCGCACGGGGGCGATTTTGTACGAGGATCTGGGATTGCCGGCTCCGTTTTTTATCGCGGGGGACCTTATCACCGATACCGCCTATCACATTTCGCTTGAATCCCTGCCCGAAGTCAACGCCAACCATTATTTTCTGCTATGCAACGAAATGTTCAAGGAGAGGGTAACCGATATGCAGCGCAGCGCGGTGTGGAATTCGTTGAGCGCGGTGAAGAAACGGCGCGTGTACACGGTGGATGCTTCGAATTGGATCGGGTCCTACGGGCCAATCGGGATTAACCGGATCGTCGATGACGTAGCTCATTCTTTGCTGGCCTAACGGCGGATAGCGATGATCGGGTCCCGCCCAAGATCGCCAAAGGGAACCGTTATGCTCGACAGGGGAATGCTCTCCCGACGAGCCGAACGGTTCCTTAGCGTTAAGGATAGGGGCGGTCTGGCGGGATCAGTTCCCCGAATACGCTTTTTCCAGCTCCGCAAGGTCGAACTTTTTCATTTTCATAAACGCTCGCGTAACTCGCTCCATCTGTTCCGGCGTCCCCTCGGCCATCATCCTGTCCATCGCGACGGGGGAGATCTGCCAGGAGACGCCGTATTTGTCCTTCAGCCAGCCGCACTGCTCGGCTTCGGGTACCGCGGACAGACGCTCCCAATAATAGTCGATCTGTTCCTGCGTCTCGCAATTGAGCAACAGGGAAATCGCTTCGTTGAATTGAAAACGATGGTCGTGCGCGCTGTCCATGGCCGTAAACCACGTATTCTCCAGCATGAAATCGCTGAACATGACCGTTCCTTCCTTGTCCGGCTCCAAGCCGGGACCGTAACGGAACAACACGCCCGGTCGGGCCTGGCGGAAGAACGACAGATAGAACTCCCGCGCCTCTTCCGCCTTGCCGCAATTGTCTCCCACGAACAAGAGGGAAGGGATAATCGGTGGACGCGGCTCCCCGTCCGGATTCGTCAGAATAAGCTGCCAGGAGATGCCGTACTTGTCCTGAATCCAGCCGTAACGTTCGCTAAACGGATACTTGTCGAGCGGCATAAGCGGAGTTCCGCCATCGGCAAGCTTGTCCCATGCTTCGTCGATCATCCCTCTCGCGTTCGTCTCCCGGGAAGGATCGAAATTCACGGTGAACGAGATCGAAGGATTGGGCTTGAAGTACGGTCCGGCGGAGATCGCCATAAACGGCTGCCCCCAGACGCGGAACGATACGAGGTCGCAATCTCCGGATGGCGTATCGTGCAGGACCGTCGTACTCGAAATTCGGGAATCCGGAAATACGGAGCAGTAGAACGCGGCGGCTTCTTTCGCCTCGCTGTCGAACCACAGGTGCGGGGTGATCGGTTGCATGTCGTTTTCCTCCCTTTAGTTGCGCGGTTTATCCTTATTTTATCCTATTAGCTTTCACGTTTCCTTGGGAAGGTTGTTCAACGCATGCGCCAGACGGTTCAGGGCCTGTCGCGTATGCCGATAAAACGTCGTCCGGCTCATATGAAAGGCTTCGGCGAGCTGGTTTTTGTTGAGCTCCTTGCGTAGGAAGCTCTCCCGAATGATTCGCTGATCAAGCGCGGTGAGAGGAAAGGGAGGAGGATCCGCGCTTAAGGAGGCCCGAATGCGGGTTCGAACTTCGACCCCCGAATGTCCCAGGCGATGCAGAACGGGCAGCCGCTGCAGCTCGTCGGGATCGAGCCAATGGCGAAGCAGGTGCTTGACGTCGTCGGCATCCAGCTTGGCGACGCTATCCGAAGCCGGATCTGTTTGCATCCTATCCGGATTCGTCTGCCGGATGACGAGCTGGACCCATTGCTCGAACGTCGTATGACGGAAGTCCAGCTCCCATCGAATCAATTCCGCAGCTTCGGCAGCGTCAGGGCGGATGCGCCCTTTTTCCTGAAAGCCCAATAGGGCAAAAAGTCCGTTCAATTGCGGATCGGCCGAAGCCATTATCCCTTTCCAGCCGCTTGTCATCTGTATCAGCCATTGCCGCATGAGCAAGGCCCCAAGCTCTTCCGGACGATAGAGCGAATGGCCGGTATCGACGGCGGCCAGCAGTACGCACAGGATGTCAGACGTCTCGGGAGCGGCTTCGGACAACCGTTCGCCTTCTTCTCCGAGCATCGGGAGGAAGGAGGGGGCGTAACGTTCCAGATAGGGCGCGGTCGCGGCATGGATCCGAAATCCGGCGCAGAATCCGATCGGCGTCCCGTTATCGCGGCGCACGATGCATATCCCTTCCGGACTGTGAAGGGCGATCGCATCCAGCAAGGGATGACAGTCTTCCGCCCGGACCAGCTCGGAGTGCCAATCGGAACGCGCGAGCGAGTCGGCCAGAAACCGGTGCAGGAAGGGCAAATCGTCGGCTAGGTAGCGAGTAGGCTCCCCCGACTCGAGCGGGGCCGAGAAGTCGGCGTAAGCATGGGCCCAGGGCAAATTTTCGCGGTACAGCTCCAGCACATGCGCGGCAATATGCGTTTGCGTTCGCCTGTCCGCGTCATGAAATCCGTCTGCCATCAATCTGAACGCTTGATGGCGCAGTTTCCGAAACTGCCCGGGGTCGCGGCGCTGAAAATCTTCCCGAAGCAGACGGGACACCACGCGGTGTAAAGACAAGCCTTGAGGCGTGCCGCGAATGAAAGACAATCTTCCGAGCTCGTGATAGGCGGAAATTTCAAGCGGAGCATCCAGCATCCCGTTCAAAGTCGAATGATCGGCCGACGGCAGCAGCGATAGCGCGGTCAACGCGCGATGCAGAGCCGGAGATACCGCTTCGCGAAGCCAATCGCCGCTAAGGATGGCCGGAATATCCCGTGTTTGACCGGGGGCGTCCCGTTCGCGGGAACGGAGCAGGTCGACGGTCAGGGCAAGCATCAGCGGATGTCCGTCCGTCTTTCGCGCGACTTCGAGTTGAAGCTCCGTATCCAGACCGCTTTCGCTCAAGAAGTCCAGCGATTGCTCGCGGGTGAACAGCCGGAGCGGGAAGGCGTCGATCCGGCTGCCCCAATCCGGATTCGCGTGCCATTTGGCCGGCAAGCCGCCGCGCGAAGCGATCGCGAACATTATGCCCGTCGAACGAAGCCGGGGCAGGAAGCTGGACAGGAGCCAGCCCTCCAGCCGATCGAGCCGCTCGCCGTTGTCCAGCAACAGAACGGTTCGCTGCTTCGATAGCTCGTCCAGGATATAGGAAAGGAGCGGAGTCCCCGGTTTTCTGTATCTTCCATACTCGTTTTCCAACCCCGCTTCCAGCCCCGCCAAAAAAGCGCCGGGCGAAGCCAGCTCGCCTTGTCCGTCCAGCCATAGCGTCAGGGAGGACGAAGCTCTGCAGCGACGGGCCATTTCCGCGAGCAGCGTCGATTTGCCAATTCCCCCGATTCCCGTAATTGAAAACAGCCTTGTTTCCGCCCTAGTATCCGCCAGCCAATGCTCCAACAGGATCAGTTCCCGCTCCATGCCGATGACTCGCCGGCGGGGCCCGGTATTTTCTAACGTCGATGTGGATTCCATTCCGCACCCGCTTTCCGAATAGTGAAACATTGAAACAAAAATGAAACACTTCTTGCTCTCTATCCATTTTACACTAAGGGGTGCATGCGATAAAACGATTTCGATCGTACCTAGCAAAGGAGAAATCAACCGCCATGAACCGCTTTAACCGTCCGTTTGCCGCTCTTCTGGTTTTCGCTTTAACGATCGGCCTTCTGGCTCCCTTCGCGCCGAACGTCCGGGCCGACGACAATCCGATTCCATACGAGAACCACGGGTGGGTGCTCGTATCAAGCGCTGAAGAGCTGATCTATATGGATCGGAATCAGGCTTCTTACATCGATCGGAATATTCGGTTGACGAACGACATCGACATGACCGGATACGAGTGGATTCCGTTCGGAGGGAATGAAACCGGGCCGTTCAGCGGCATTTTCGACGGCAGAGGACATCGGATCGAAGGCGTAACGATCGACGGGGGCCAGCTGCAATACGTTGGCTTCTTCGGCCGGTTGACGGGGACGGTCCGGGACTTGAGCGTCTCGGTGCAAGCCGAAGGCGGAAAATACGCGGGAGGCTTGACCGGCCTCCTGGACGGAGGCGCGATTATCCGTTCCTCCTCGCGGGGCGCAGTGACCGGCGGAGCTGACGGCCCGGCGGGAGTTAGCGCGGCCGGAGGACTCGCAGGAGCGGCGAACGGCAATTCGACGATCAGCCGCTCGTACTCGGCCGTTGCCGTCAAAAGCGGCGAAGCCGACAACCAATATGCAGGCGGGCTGGTCGGCTCCCAAGGAACCGGGTCCATCCGGGACTCTTACGCGACCGGAACGGTAACCAATTCCGCGGGCCTCTTCTTCACGGGAGGGGGATTAACCGGTCAATTGATATACGGAACGATAACGAACAGTTATGCGACGGGGGCGGTCGATGCCGCCGCAAGCTCGACTTATGTCACGACTGGAGGTCTCGTCGGCTTTATCTTCATTGATGGGGCTATTATCTCCTCGTATTTCGATAACGAAACCACGTTGCAGACGAACGGCGTGGGCAGTTCGACAGGCGGGGTTATTCAGCTTACCGGCCGTTCGACGGCCGACATGAAAATCGAAGCCCATTACGGAGAGCCGGATAGAGACTGGGACTTCGAGGAAACGTGGGCCATTCGACCCGGCATAAACGCGAGTTATCCGTATTTGCGTCCGTACGTGCTGACGACCGAATTGCCTCGGGCGGTCAAAGCGGTTCCCTATTCTCTAAAGCTCGAATCTTTCGACGGGGCAGGAAGCGGAGCGGGCTGGAACGCTTCCGGACTCCCGGCGGGCATTCGGTTGACAGCCGCCGGCGTGCTGGAAGGCACCCCGGCCGAAGCCGGCGCGTTCCCGATTACTTTCACGGTATCCGATGCCGGATCGGCGACCGCCGTCGCCGTATTGACGTTTCACGTCGACGAGACGGCCCCGGACATTGCCGGCTTCGGCATCGGTCCGGGCGGAGCGTTCGGATCGACGCGGGTGACGGCGGCTGCCAGCGGTCCCGGCAGCGACTTCGCCTATACCCTTGGCGAACGGGCGAGCGTGCGTCCGTTATCGGGAGCGCCGCTGCCCGTCGAGGCGATTCCGTATTCGCCCGGCGAGGATATTTCTCCTGTCAGCGCGGGTCAGATTCTTCAAATCTATGAGACGGACGAAGATCGTCGCATTCGGGCATGGAGCAGCATTCGGGTCGAAGCTACGCATTTGCAGGATCAGCTTCCCCCAACCGCCGGAAGCGTGACGGGAACGGTATACGGCGCCGGGAACGCTCCGCTCTCCGGGGCGGCGGTAACCGTGGGCCGAATCGCCGCATTGACGGACGCCGAAGGCCATTTCGCGCTTCGCGACGTCGCGCAAGGGACCCATACGCTCACCGTTTCCGCCGGCGGCTACCGCTCTTATTCAATCGAGGTGAACGTGGTCTCCGGTGAGATTACGGACGCGGGCAGGATCGAATTAACGTTGGCGAACGTTCCCGGATCCTCGGGAGGATCGAACGGCTCCCCGGGATCCGCGCAACCTCCGGCAACGAACGAAATCACCCTTAAGATCAACGGTCATGACGTGCGGGTGCCCATGAAGAAAGAACGGGAAAGCGACGGTCGTTCCGTTATTCGGCTTGCGCTGGGAGACGAGTTGTTGCGGTCGCTGTTTGCCGCGGACGAGGAAGTCGTCATCGTCATCGCGATCGAGGACCCGATCGTGAAGGCGGAAATTCCCGCGGCGACGCTGCAGACATTGTCGCGGGACCGGCCTGGCGCCGTTCTACGCATCCATGCGAACGGGGCAGGATACAACCTGCCGCTTCGTCTATGGAACGGCGTCCGGGAAGATGCGACCGTAACCGTATCGATCTCGAGAACGACGGCAGCCGCTAAAGATGAACTGAATGAAGCGCTGGCCGGTCAAGGCTTGGCGATGCTTGCGGAGCCAATAGATTTCTCTTTATCTATGGACGGGGCGGAGCGGAAGGAAGCGAACGGCGTATATACGAAGCGGACGCTCTCGCTCGCGGCGGCGGTTAATTCCGGCCGCACGACCGTCGCTTGGATGGATGCGAAAGGAAGGCCTCATTTCGTGCCGTCCGTGTTCGAGAAGGAGGAGGCGATTTTCTATTCGCCCCATAATGGCGTATACGCCGTAATCGGGTCCGATCGGTCGTTTAAGGACGCGGCCGAACATTGGGCCCGGGCCGATATCGAGCTGCTCGCGAACAAGCTCGTCGTCGCCGGGACGTCGCCGGATACGTTCGAGCCCGACCGTACGGTAACCCGGGCGGAGTTCTCGGCCATGCTCGTGCGCGCGCTTGGCCTCGTCGGGAAGCCCGGCCCTATCGCTTATTCGGACGTTCGGCCGGGTAGCGATTGGTACGATGCCGCGGTAGGAGCGGCCTCCGAAGCGGGCTTGATCGAAGGGTACGAAGACGGAACGTTCCGTCCGAACGAGCTCGTTACGCGCGAGCAGGCGGCCGTCATGCTGGCCAGAGCCATCCGGTTTGCCGGAGATCTGCCTTCGGCGGCCGCGAGCGAGCTGGATCGTTTCTCCGACCAAGCATCGACGGCGAGTTGGGCCAAAGAATCCGCAGCCCGATTGTTGGCGGCGGGCATTATCGAGGGCGTAGACGGCGCGCGATTCGCTCCGAAGCAGCCTGCCACGCGCGCGCAAAGCGCGGTCCTGCTGACGAGAGCGCTTCGCTACTTGAAGTTTATCGGTTAACGCCAATCTTCGGAAGATGAGGAGAGCGGCCCTATTATTGCCGGCAGGATTGAAGGCTGCTCTCAAACGAACCATCGGGAGGGGGACGAGTACACGTCCTGCGCGGGACATTTTGTCCGGGCATTGTCAGGACACCGGTCACATGCCGAAACGGATCGGACTCCCTATAATTTTGAATAGGGCTGCTCGTCGAATCATTGCAGCTATACGACATGCAAGTCCCCTTATCAAACCGAGGGAGTGAATGTTATGGTTCGTAATGCGCAATTGCCCAACCGGGATAGACCGGCAATCCCGTCGGGAAGCGTTCGCTTCGCCGGTCTGGCCTGTCTCATCGGCGGAGCGCTGTGGGCGGTGCTGGTTATTGCCGAGCTTCTGGATTCGACGCCTTCTATCGTCAGCGATTTACTGCTTCCTATCCCGATGCTGCTAGGAATGGCATGCGGGCCGCTGATCCTGTTGATCTGCGCCGCGAGAAGCGTCCGTATGAGGTTGACCGGAATAATCGGAGCGTCGGTCAGCCTGCTTGGGATAGGTTGTTATCTGGCGGCTGCCTTGTCAACCTATATCGTAGGTCAGGAGGTAGAGATTTTTTATCCCGCAGGCGCCTTGCTGCTCGGCGTCGGTATGCTGACGCAGGGGATCGCTGCGTTCGTTGCGCGGTGGATGCCGGGATGGAGGCGGGTAACGCCGCTCATCGTCGGGCTGTACTATATCGCGATGATCCCTTTCCAAATTGTCTTCTTTATTATTCCCGACGGAGAGCCTTCGTCCATCCTGCTCGGCATCTGGAGCGCCGCATGGGTTCTGTTCGGATATGCCGTCTGGTCCAGCGCGTCTTCCTTTGCCGCGGGTGGGTCGGGCAAGGGCTTCGAAGACGCGGCCGGGCCGAATTTTCAATAAGTCGGCCATACGATTCGGTTCGGCGCAAAAAACGAACAACGAACAACCCGCTCGGAGCTTCGCTCGGTCCAAGGCGGGTTGTCGCTATATTCGGGGAAATCAAGCAACCGCAGTTACGTTTCGGTAAAAAACGACCGCCTCGGAATGCTTCCTTGGCGTCCGGCATCCTTCGCAAGTCCATTTTCCCTCGCCATAATAATCGCCTCCGATCGGCTGGCGACCTGCAATTTGCCGAAAATCGCGGAGACGTGATTTCTGACGGTCTTCGGACTTAGGACAAGGCGTTCCGCAATGGCCGGGTTCGCATAACCCTGCGCAATGAGAGCCAACACCTCCAGTTCACGATCGGTCAGCTCGGGAAAGGGAGTATCGAATTCCGAGCGCCACAGGCGTTTTGTCGCTCCGAAATAGCCGGTCAGCCGGTTCGCGATAGCCGGGCTGAAAATAGCTTCCCCTTTGCTTGCCGCTATAATTGCCCGAATCACCTCGTCTCCTTCGGCTCCTTTCAGCAGGTAACCTCGGACTCCTGCCTTCATGGCCGCGAAGACCGAATCGTCATCGTCGAACATCGTCAGCATCAGGATGCCGACGCCCGGGGTTGCGGCTATAATCCTGCGCGCGGCTTCTATTCCGTTGAGTTGGGGAAGGTTGATATCCATCAAAATCACATCCGGTTGACGCTCGGAGGCCAATGCGACCGCTTCTTCTCCCGTCGAGGCTTCTCCTACGATTTCTACCGTTGCGGCTTCCGCCGTCAGAAGCGCGCGCTGACCGTAGCGAAATACCGGGTGATCGTCGGCAATCAGAACGCGAATACGGCTCATATGCCGTCCACTCCTTTCGTTGTCTCGTGGGTTCCGCCGACTAACGGAAGCCGCGCAACTACCCGCATTCCCGTTAGCGGAAGATTCTCGATAAGAAAGCTTCCTCCCAGTTCCTCGGCCCGTTCGCGCATCAATCGGAAGCCGACTCCGCCGGATCTGCCGGGAGCCAGTCCCCGGCCATTATCGGACACTTCCACGGCCAAGGCGGAATCCGTTCGCAGGCGCACGGTCGCAGCGGTCGCATGGGCGTGCCGAACGACGTTTGTCAGCGCCTCCTGGACGATTCGGTAACAAGCGGTTTCGATGGCTGCCGGCAAAGGGGGTATCGTTCCCGGCGCGTCGAGCGACATCGACACACCGCTGGTTTCGTATTGTTTGATCTGCTCTTGCAGAGCCGCAAGTAATCCAAGGTCGTCCAGGGTCGGAGGGCGGAGCGCGTACACGAGACGGCGAATGTCGGCGACGGCTCCTTGCGCGTGTCCGATGGCGTCGGAGAGCAGCTGCTCCGCAGCGGCGGGATCGTGCCGAAGCAGCTTCCGGACGGCGGACAAGGTCAGCGTCTGGCTGGAGAGCAGAGGGCCGAGTCCGTCGTGCAAATCCCGGCGAAGGCGGCGTCTTTCCTCTTCGCGCGCGGTGACCAACCGCTCGCGCGAGCGCTGCAGATCAACCGTCAGCTTCTTAAGGCCGGCATTCAGACGGGCCGAATAGACCGCAATGCCGATCTGGGGCGCAAGATCGCGAATCAGCCTCAAATCGGCCGAAGACATCTCCTCTCCGCGCTGCCGCGGGGAGAGGATCAATTCGCCGACCTGCTCTCCTTGGTGGACGAGGGAGAGCCGAAGATCGGAGTTCCCCTCTGCCGGCTTGCCGTAGGCAGCCGCGGTTTGCAAGCTTTCGCCGCCGGGGGACGCCGGCTCCCGCTGCCAAACGATCGCCGCGTACGGCAGCTTCAGAGCATGGGCGACGCTTTTGACGATCGCGGGAAGCAGCTCATCCGGCGGCAAAGATTCCTCCAGCCGACGGCCCAAATCGGAGAGCGCGCGATAGGGATCGGTGCGGTCTCCGAACATAAGGCGGCTTGCCGCTTGCTGCAGTCTAAGGCGCAGAGGCTGGATGATCACCGCAAGGATGGCGATTGCCGGAATCGAAGGAAACCATTCGTTTTGAACGCGAAGCAAGGCGCTCAATCCGAAAACGACCAGCACGTACAATCCTAGAACGCAGGCGGAAAGAGCGGCGTACACCAAAGCGCGATGGATGACGATATCGATATCCCACAGCCGGTAACGCAGCAAAGCCATGGCGACTCCTACCGGGACGGGGAGATAGAAGAGCGAGAGCATCAATGGTCCCAATAGCTGAAAAAACGAATCCGGGCGGGCAAGCCCGGCAATGAACGAGGGAAGCAGGTTAAGGACCGCGAGCGATAGGTAAGAGCTGACGAATCCGAAGGCGACCCACTTGATTTGTTGGCGCTGCATCGGAGTGGCGACGGCGAAATACCGGTACACCTGGGTAGCCGCGGCGCTGCCGTAAACGACGAGCAGTTCCAGATAGCCGAGCGCCGGCGGCCAGTTTTCAAGGTTGTAGGGGTAGGGAAGCATGAAGAGGACGATTTGGAGAACGAATAGGGATGTCAGCATCCAGGACCGGCGCGGGACGAATTTTCCGTCGGGAAACGTATAGAAAAAAATACCGAGCGCCGGCCACAGCAAAAGAGACAGGAGGAGGATGACGTCCGAAGCGGGGGCCGGAAATTCTTTGACCAAGTGCACCAACGAGATGCCGAACGAGCCGAATACGACCAGAAGCAGCGAGACGAATAACGCAACGCGGTCCGTCGATTTCCGCCAGAAGATCAACAGTCCCGTCCCGATGAATATCGATGTCGCGACGAGGTCGCAGAGGAGGGCGTAGAAACCGTATCCTTGAAGCGTAAATCCGAAGGTTGCCAGCGCGGGAAGCTGGTCTTCATGAATTTGGAGAGAATTGCAGCTTATCTTCGTCGCGTCGGCGCAAGGCCGATAGAGAACGGCTGCGAAATCGGCATAGCCGGCAACCATCACGCCCATGGCGAAAAGCGCGATTGCCAGCCAGATGAGCCTTAGCAGAAGCGCGGCGTTTATTCGCGTTCGCGGATTTGTTCCCGTCACCGTCGACCGGGCCCCTCTCCTGGGAAAATGATTCTCGATCTTAGCGCTATATCTAATATATCACGGACTGCCGCAAGGAAGCAGAGCGATTTGTGGTATAGTAGGAACATAGCGAAAAATGAAGGATAATGTTGGATAATGGAAGCTTTCGAGGGAGGAGTACGATGAGAGGGCGCAGACTGCTTATTCGATGGCCCGTTCTGGCGCTGTTCCTGTTCGCAATGCTGCCGCCGCTGCCCGCGGAAGCGAATATGCTGGATCGGATCAAAGACATCTATAACGCCCCGGATAAGGTGGACGAGCTTCGCGAACAGTACGAGGAAACGGCCCGGACGCTGGAGGAACAGCGTCGGAAGCTGACGGAGGCGGAATCGTCGCTGGAGGCGTATTCGGCGGAGCAGCAGAGGATGCGCGCGGAGAACGAGCTGTACCGGCAACAGAACGAGGAGCTCCGGATGCAAAACGGGCTGCTGACGGAAAGATTGGAACAGCTGGAGAAAGATAAAGCGGACAAGCAGGCGACGTTTCGCCGATGGGCGACCGCGATCGGGGCGGCCGTCGCGCTGATCGCCGGCTACGTGTTGTCGATCCGATTGTGGCGCTACTCGGTAT
>JAEZZE010000085.1 GCA_023418755.1 Bacillota bacterium
TTGTTGCCGTGGCGGCCCGCCATCTTATCACCCTCGGAAATCTTGCGCTTCTGGGCGATATACACCCGCACAAGCTGATTGACGCCCGGCGGCAGCTCGTCGCCGTTCTCGCGGGTGAACACCTTCACGTCGACGACGATGCCGTCCGTACCGTGAGGAACGCGCAGCGACGTATCGCGCACTTCGCGCGCCTTCTCGCCGAAGATCGCGTGCAGCAGCCGCTCTTCCGCCGTCAGCTCCGTCACGCCCTTCGGCGTAACCTTGCCGACGAGAATGTCGCCCGCGCTGATCTCCGCGCCGACGCGGATAATGCCGCGCTCGTCCAGGTTGCGAAGCGCGTCTTCGCCGACGTTCGGAATATCGCGCGTAATCTCTTCCGGCCCGAGCTTCGTATCGCGCGCTTCGGATTCGTACTCTTCGATGTGGATCGAAGTGTAGACGTCCTCGCGAACGAGCTTCTCGGACAGCAGGATCGCATCCTCGTAGTTATAGCCTTCCCACGTCATGAAGGCGACGACGACGTTGCGGCCGAGCGCGAGCTCGCCGTTGTCCGTGGAAGGACCGTCGGCCATGATGTCGCCTTTCTTGATCGCGTCGCCGCGGCGAACGAGAGGGCGTTGGTTGATGCACGTCCCTTGGTTGGAACGCATGAACTTCTGAAGCTTGTATTTGACGATGTCGCCTTTGACTTCCTTGCCGTCGATCATCTCGACTCGGCGCAGCTGGATTTCATTGGCAGACACGCGTTCGATATATCCGTCGTATTTGGACACAATACATACCCCGGAGTCCTTGGCCGACTTGTGCTCCATGCCCGTGCCGACGTACGGAGCTTCCGGAACGAGCAGCGGAACGGCTTGACGCTGCATGTTCGAACCCATGAGCGCGCGGTTCGAGTCGTCGTTCTCGAGGAACGGAATCATCGCCGTCGCGACCGACACGACCTGCTTCGGAGAAACGTCCATGTAGTCGACCCGATCGCTCGGCATCGTCAGGATGTTATCCGTCTGCTTGTTGTAACGGACGATGATATTTTCTTCTTCGAACGAGCCGTCATCGTTCAGCTTCGCGTTCGCTTGCGCGATAATGTAGTTGTCCTCTTCGTCCGCGGTCATATAGACGATCTCGTCCGTGACGCGGTTCGTGTTCGGGTCCACCTTGCGGTACGGAGCTTCGATGAAGCCGTACTCGTTGATTCTCGCGAAGGAGGACAGCGAGTTGATCAGACCGATGTTCGGTCCCTCCGGCGTCTCGATCGGACACATGCGGCCGTAGTGGGAATTGTGAACGTCCCGCACCTCGAAGCCCGCGCGCTCCCGCGTGAGACCGCCCGGTCCAAGCGCGGACAGACGGCGCTTGTGCGTCAGCTCGGCCAACGGGTTCGTCTGGTCCATGAACTGGGACAGCTGCGAGGAGCCGAAAAACTCCTTGATCGCCGCGATGACCGGACGAATGTTGATCAACGCTTGCGGAGTGATGGCGTTCTGGTCCTGGATCGACATCCGTTCGCGAACGACCCGTTCCATCCGGGACAGGCCGATCCGGAATTGGTTCTGCAGCAATTCGCCGACGGAACGCAGACGGCGGTTGCCCAGGTGGTCGATATCGTCGGTGTT
The DNA here is from genome assembly GCA_023418755.1 of Bacillota bacterium. GTDB lineage: Bacteria > Bacillota > Bacilli > Paenibacillales > Paenibacillaceae > Cohnella. Next base: position 1,617 of record JAEZZE010000085.1, read on the forward strand.
GCCGATGCCTTGCAGCAGGTTCATGAAGTAATTGATCGACGCGATGATATCCGCCGGAGTGATGTTCTTCACGACCTTGTCGATAATGCCGTTGGAGATGACCTTCACGACTTTGCCGTCCTCGATCGGAGAGAACACGCTAATCGCCTGCAGCGGAATGTCTTCCGCCTCTTGAATGCCGCCGGCTACGCGGTAGTTCCTGAAGCCGACGTTCTTCTCCAGCATCGGAAGAATCTGGTCAAGCAGCCTGCGATCGATCATCTGGCCGGCTTCGGCGATGATTTCGCCCGTCGAAGGATCGACCAGCGTCTCCGCGAGCCGTTGGTTGAACAACCGGTTCTTGATATGCAGCTTCTTGTTGACCTTGTAGCGGCCGACGTTCGCCAGATCGTAGCGCTTCGGATCGAAGAACCGCGCGATCAGCAAGCTGCGGGCGTTCTCGAGCGTAGGCGGCTCGCCCGGGCGCAGGCGTTCGTAAATCTCGATGAGCGCTTTCTCGGTCGAATCCGTATTGTCCTTCTCGAGCGTATTGCGAATAAATTCGTCTTGTCCGAGCAGATCGAGAATCTCCGCGTCGGTACCGAAACCGAGCGCGCGAAGAAGCACCGTGACGGGAATTTTCCTCGTCCGATCGATCCGCACGTATATAATATCCTTAGCATCCGTCTCAAGCTCAAGCCAGGCTCCGCGATTCGGAATGATGGTTGCGGTGTAATTCTTCTTGCCGTTTTTATCCACTTTCGTACTGAAGTAGACACTTGGGGAGCGCACCAATTGACTGACGATAACGCGTTCCGCGCCGTTGATAATGAACGTGCCCGTCTCGGTCATGAGCGGGAAATCGCCCATGAACACTTCCTGCTCTTTCACTTCGCCGGTTTCCTTGTTAAGCAACCGGACTTTTACGCGAAGCGGAGCCGCGAAGGTGACGTCGCGTTCCTTGGATTCGTCTACCGAGTATTTGGGCTCGCCAAGGCTGTAGTCGATAAACTCCAACACCAGGTTGCCCGTAAAATCGGAGATCGGCGAAATATCCTGAAAAATCTCCCGCAAACCCTCGTCCAAAAATTTCTGGTACGATTGCTGCTGGATTTCGATCAGGTTCGGAACGTCCAACACTTCATGAATGCGGGCGTAGCTGCGCCGCGTACGGCGGCCATACTGAACAAGATGTCCTGCCAACTTAACCTCACCCCTTAAGTCTGCTTCAACACATAAATAAAGAAAAGCCACTTATGCGCCGATTGGCGGCACAATGGCAACTCATCCTGCCTTTACCCCAAAACAAACCCATTATACGCCAACGGAAGCGAATTTATTCCCGGGTAAAGGACTGGAGTTTGAGGGCTCCTGTGTTGAAGACAATTAGCCCATCCTAATACTGACATTTTTTAATAATACCACAGCGAAAATGTCAAGTCAAATTTTTTATTCGCCTTTTGCCTTTTTGGCCCTGTAAACCCTAAATCCCTTATCCTTGGCGACTTCCGAGACTTCATCCTCGCCAAAAATTTCTTCCAGCTTTGCCCTCGCCGAGGGGGCTCCTTGTTTGTTCTGGATGACGATCCAAAGCTCTCCCCCGGGATTCAGCCTTTCGAAAGCTTCCGAGAATACCCGATGCACGACCGCTTTGCCCGCGCGAATCGGCGGATTGGACAGAATCGCGTCGAAGCTGTCGCCCTCGACCGCTTCGTACAGGTCGCCGCTAGCGAAGGAAACGTTGACGATGCCGTTCGCAGCCGCGTTTAATCGGGCCAATTCGACCGCCCTCTCGTTAATATCGATCAGCTTGACATGTCCTTGCGGCGCAAGGCGGGCAGCTATGAGGCCGATCGGTCCGTATCCGCAGCCGATGTCCAGAATCCGCGCATTCGCGGAAAACTCCATATGCTCGATAAGAACCCGACTGCCGTAGTCCACCCCGTCCCGCGAAAACACGCCCGCGTCCGAAGTCAACTTCAGACGAACGCCGCGCAGCGCCGTTTCGAAGACGCGGCGGTCGCTCTGCGATTTGGGCTTCGCCGAATAGTAATGATCGTTCATCCCATGCACCTCCGCGCACCGGTTAAGATGCTTTCTCCAAGCGGTTTGGAACACGTATTTGAAGCGGTTTGGAACACGTATATTAAGCATGATCAACTTTGCGCATGAACAAACCCCTCGAAGAAAATCTTCAAGGGGTTCGCAAGGTCCCGCTTCTTATTTTACTTCTACTTTAGCGCCGGCTTCTTCAAGCTTGGCTTTGATAGCGTCGGCTTCTTCTTTAGAAGCTTTTTCTTTGACCGGCTTCGGAGCGTTGTCTACGAGGTCTTTCGCTTCTTTCAAGCCGAGGCCCGTGATTTCGCGAACCGCTTTGATAACGTTGATTTTGGAAGCGCCGGCGTCCGTCAGAACGACGTCGAATTCCGTTTGCTCGGCCGCGGATTCCGCTGCGCCGCCGCCAGCGACTACAGCGACAGGAGCCGCAGCCGTTACGCCGAATTCTTCTTCGATTGCTTTAACCAGATCGTTCAGTTCGAGAACGGTCATCGATTTGATGGCTTCCAAGATTTGCTCTTTGCTCATTTGAGTATCCTCCGTGTATTGAGATCGCTTGGATCTTCTTATTTTGAAATTCGTCTTGACCGACTAAGCTTACGCGCTCGCTTCGTTCTTCTCCGACACCGCTTTGACGGCGAGGGCGAAGTTGCGAACGGGAGCTTGAAGAACGCTAAGCAGCATGGACAGCAAGCCTTCGCGGGACGGAAGATCCGCCAGCGCCTTCACTTGCGCCGCGTCGTAGAACACGCCGTCTACGATGCCGCCTTTGATTTTCAAAGCGTCGTTCTTCTTCGCGAAATCGCTGAGGATCTTGGCCGGAGCTACGGCGTCGGCGCCGAACGCAACGGCGGTCGGACCGGTCAGCACGGTCTCCAGATCGCTCAGGTCGGCGCTCGCGGCAGCGCGGCTGACCAAGGAGTTTTTCAGAACCTGGAATTCAACGCCGGCTTCGCGCAGCTGCTTGCGAAGCTGGGTGACTTGAGCCACGTTCAAGCCGCGGTAGTCGGCAACGACCGTGCTGCTGCTCTCGCGGAGCTTGGCCGCGATCGCATCGACTTCCTGCTGCTTCGCCGCGATGATTTTCGCATTTGCCATTGTGTGCACCTCCTGTGATTGTTTGGATATCTCCGTATTTCTTCCCGCTCGATCCCGGGGCATAAGAAATGCCTCCGCAGACGTTGCGGAGGCATGGCACGATCTATCTTGTACACAGTCGCCTTGGCGAACTGCGTACGAGATAAGCTCTATTCACACACCTCGGTAGGAAATTAAGCTGTCGCGCCCCTGCGACTACCGA
>JAEZZE010000130.1 GCA_023418755.1 Bacillota bacterium
GAGGTATACTGCGCCGAAGCGAAATTCGTAATATAATGTTCAAAAAAACGGAACGCCGCCGTCGCTGCTAAGGGGCTGGATGCATTTGAGACAATGGCGCCGCTGGAAAATGAGAAATCTCCCGCTGTTCGCGAAGATTTCTCTCGTTTTTTCGCTTGTCGTGACCTGTTTTATTTTGCTGATCGGCTACGGCTCTTACTTGGTCTATCGTTCGAGCATGGAGGCGCAGGCCGGGGATTTCGTGCCGCAGATTCTCGAACAGGCCAGCGCCCGCATCGACGGCTATGTCGACGAGCTGCTGATGATCCCCCAGTCGATCTTTTATATGCCCGGAGAGCGGGATGCGGGCGAGATTCTGCGTCAGGCGAACGGGCCTGACGCCGTTCGTTCCTTGGAGTACACGCTAGAGCTCCACTCTGTGCTGAACCGGCTGAATTTTCGGACGGGAGAGAACCTCCAGGCCATCACCTTCTACACGCTGGCCGGCGACGCCTACCTTCTGACCAAAGGGGGCGGCATGTGGGTCAAGCAAGATTACCGGAAGCAGCCGTGGTACCGGGAGCTGGACACGGAGTTCTACACGCCGACGGTCTGGGGAACCTACCAGGATACCTCGCTGGCCGGACGGCCCTACGTGTTCTCCATTCTCCAGCCGGTTCACGGCTCGAAGAAACGGCAGATCGAGGGCGTCATTCAGGTGTCGGGCTCGATCGAAGCGATCAGCGCGATGATCCGCAAGGTGGATTTCGGCCCCGGCTCCATCGCCTACGTGCTGGACCATCGCAACCATATCGTATTTTCCACCCTTTCTTCGTCTATCGGCCAATCCTGGAATCGCGCCTACGGCTTCGATTGGGGAGAACGGCCGGTCGGATCGGACTCCTTCGAGCTTGCGGTAGGAGGCAAGCCCTATCTGTTCAGCTATAACTGGTCGCCCGATTCCGGCTGGAAGGTGGTCGGCATCATTCCGAGCGAGAATATGAGCCAAGGCATCTACAGGATTAAGCTATGGACGTTCGCCATCGTCGCCGCGGGCGTTCTGATCGTATTCGGTCTGGCGCTCGCCATCGCCTACGGGTTCACCAAGCCGCTGCGCAAGCTAAGCGACCGGATCAAGCATCTGGACCTTCAGCATCCGGAGCAGCCGCCGAACATGGACCGGCTGGACGAGGTCGGGCATCTGTCGAATTCGTTCCAGAATATGATCAAGCGAATGAACGGCTTGTTCGGCGAAATCACGCATGAAAAGGTGCTGAAGCAGGAGGCCGAGATCAAGGCGCTGCAGAGCCAGATCAACCCGCATTTCATGCACAACGCGCTGGAAACGATCCGGATGACCTACAAGTCGGGGCGCCACGAGAACGGGGAGCGGGGCTTGGTCTCGCTCGGCCACGTCCTCCGCTACCAGGCCGCCCAGGAACAGGATTTTATTCCGTTTTCCGTTGAGTTGGAATTTCTGGACAAGTATTTGAGCTTGCAGAAGCTTCGTTACGGAGACCGGCTGACCGTCCATATGGAGGTCGATCCGGAGGCGGAGCGCCGCTTCATCCCTTATATGATCGTACAGCCGCTTGTGGAGAACGCTTTGAAATACGGCATTTCCGCCTATGATCATACGATCTCGCTCACGATCCGGTTCGGGTTGGAGGGCGGCTATATTTTCGGAAACGTCATCGACGAGGGCAAGGGGATGCCGCCGCATCGGCTGGAAGAGGTCATTAAAGAGATGAGCGACGCGTCCGGGCAGCGGCAGGGCGGAAGAATCGGGCTTGCCAACGTGTACCAGCGGTTGCAGCTTCTGTTCGGTCCGTCCGCCGAGCTTTCCATCGAAAGCCAGGAAGAAGTCGGGACGATCGCGAGCTTCCGCTTTCCGGCCGGTCCGCACAACAACAAGGGGAAGTTGAAATATGCGAATCTTAATCGTTGACGACGAACAGGAAATCCGCACGGGAATCCGTCTGCTTCTGGAAAGCTCGACGCTGGCCGACCGCTTGGAGGTCGTCGGTACGGCGAGCGACGGACAGGAGGCGCTGGAGGCCGCGAGCGGCCGGCCGGTGGACCTGATCGTGACCGACATTCGCATGCCGGGCATGAACGGGCTGGAGCTGATCCGGCATGCGCGGACGGCGAATCCTTCCGTCCGTTTCGTCATCTTGAGCGGTTACGACGATTTCGCCTACGCCCGCGAAGCGATGCGCTACGGCGTTCTCGACTATTTGCTGAAGCCCGTCGAGGAGCGGGACCTGCTCGCCATCGTCGGCCGTCTGATCGAGGAGTCGAGACGGGACGGCGAGCCCCCTCTGTATTTGAGCCGGGAGGAATTTCGGACGCTGCGGGAGGCGGGGGAATGGAAGGCCGTCATCCTTTGCGCCACGGACTCCGTTCCCGAGGCCCGGGTCCGCGAGCTGGGCGGAGAAGCGATGCTGCAGTGGATGCTCGTCAAGGCGCTCTCGGAGACGGCCGGAGAGCTCGGCGGCGCGTTTTTTCTGACCGGGGACGCGGCGTCGCCGTTCCGGTACTCGTTCGGGCTGGCCGCGCCGGGCGAGGAAGAGCTGGGCCGCCGCATCGCGGAGTTTACGCAGCGGATTCATCGCTTCTGCAAAGAGAAGGTCAAGGTGCCGGTCAGCTTCGGCGTGTCGGAGCCCGTCCGGCAGGCGGACTCGTCCGGAGACCCGCCGCTCTCCACCGCCTTCATCAGAGCCCACCAAGCGCTGTTCTCCAGGGTGCTCGCGGGCAGCGGCATCTACCGGGCGGAGGAGATCGGGGAAGCCAAGCATCACCATGTCAGCGAGCATCTCGAGGCGGCCATGCGGATTAGGGACGGGGAAGCGATCGTCGAGGAAGTCGGCGCGCTGATCCGAAAATGCGCGGAAGAAGAGAGCGTCGGAGCGTTCTTGCTGTCGCTGGAACGGCTCTTGTTCCTCGTCCACCACAGCTGGCAGGTCGACCTTTCCTCGGAGGAGGGGACGAGCCTGCCGCAGATGAACCGGACGCTGGAAGCCCTGCTGTGGTCGAACGATCTGGATACGCTGCGAAGGCGCTTGCTGGAATGGATTCAGGGCGCGCTGGCCAAGCTGGACCCGGCCAAGCAGGAAGGACAGGTGCTCGCCCGGGCCAAGAAATATATCCAAGCCCATTTGCAGCACCCGGTCAACCTGACGGAGCTCAGCCAGGAGACGCATGTCACGCCTCAATATTTAAGCAAGCTGTTTCGCGAGAAATCCGGCCAGACGTTCATCGAATACATAACCGGCCTGCGAATGGAAGAAGCCAAGCGGCTGCTGGCCGAGCCGGGCGTCAAGGTGTACGAGGTGGCGGAACGCGTCGGTTACGGGCAGTGGAAGCATTTCAGCCGCGTGTTCAAGCAGCATACCGGCTATGGGCCGGCCGATTACCGAAACCGGCTGTCCGCGGAAGACGGCGGTTATCACCCTGAAATGTAGGGAGGAGCGGCGTCTAGGCAGGGGCGTACAAGATTATCGATTATTCGTTCGGCACGACTCTGTCGCCCCCCTTCGCGACCGTGAACGACACCTTCGTTCCATGACCGGCTCGGCTCTCGATTCGCAGGCCGGTGCCTCCGAATTGCTTTAATCTGCGATCCGTATTCATCAAGCCGATTCCGGCACTCCCTTCGGCGCTTCCGTCAAGCAAGCCCCGCAGCCGGTCTTCGCCGATCCCGACGCCGTCGTCGGACACGCCGATCTCGATAGAGCTTCCGAGATCGGCCACCCGGATCCGAACCTCTCCGCCCGATTTTCGTTTCAAAACTCCGTGCGTCACCGCGTTCTCCGCAAGCGGCTGGATCGTCAGCGGAGGAATGTCGATTCTTATGCCCTCATCCACTTCCCAGACGATCCGAAGCCTTTCCTCGAAGCGTTTTTTCTGAATCGCCAAATAGGAACGGACCAGATTGAGCTCTCGTTCGAGCGGCAACGCCTGATCGGAGTTGACAAAGTCGATCCCGAGCCGGTAATAATGGGTCAACTCCCCGATCAATTCGTCCATCTGGTCGATATCGATCTTGCTTAGCGCCGATACTGAATTGAACGTATTGATCATGAAATGCGGTTTGATTTGGGCTTGAAGCAGAGCGGCTTCCGCCCTCAAGCGTTCGTTCACCGCCCGTTTTAAATTCGTTAGCGAGTGAACTCTCATTCTCAACTCCGTGGCGTTCACCGGCTTGGCGACATAGTCGTTGGCGCCGGCGAGGAAGCCGGCCTCTTTGTCTTCCTCCCTGTCTCTCGCCGTCAGCAGGAGCACGGGAAGCTCCGCGACGGAGAAACGTTCCCGGATACGGGCGGTCAACTCGTAGCCGGACATGAGCGGCATCGTCACGTCCGACAGGATGAGGTCCCAACTGCCGGCGTCGAGCAACCGCAGCGCCTCCTGCCCGTCGGTCGCCGTGACCACTTCGTAACGCTCGTCCGAGAGGATCGTCTTGAGCACGTTCAAGTTGACGGGGTCGTCGTCGACGGCCAGCAGCCGAGGCCGCTCCGGCAATCCGCCGCGCGTTGCCGGCTCCGAATAAGGGAACGGCATGCGAGAAGCGCCTCCCGGATTGTCCCCGGAGGAGGGCGAGGTTGCCGCGACGAGGGGGGCGACCGGATCTGCGGCAGGTTCCTGGCTTGGTTCCGCGAATTGTTCCGAGGCGGTTGCCGTGGCTTGTTCCGGAACCGGCTCAGGAACGGGCTCCGGGACCGGCTCCGCGACCGTTCCGCGAACGGAAAGCTGCAGAGTAAACGAAAACTCGGAGCCTTCGTTCGGCTTCGAGAGAACCGACAATCGGCCTCCGTGCAGCTCGACGAGTCTTCTGCATATGCCGAGCCCGAGTCCGAAACCGCCTCTGGAAGCGTCCGCCTCTTCCGAAGCTTGCGCGTAAGGTTCGAAAATCCGGTCCAATTGTTCGGCCTCGATGCCGATCCCGTCATCGGCGACCGTTATGACCGCCTGGTTCTCCCGAACGCTCGCTTCAAC
>JAEZZE010000139.1 GCA_023418755.1 Bacillota bacterium
TCCGCCTCCGACCCGAAGCGGCGCAGGAAAGCGGCCAGCTGTCCCAGCCGGTCCTCGTCTTCGCCTTCGAACGATCCGAGCAGGCCGTCGGTGAATAGGTACAAAGCGTCTCCGGGAGACAGCAAGATCGTATTCGGCGTCAGGTCGAGCTTATCGAACAGCCCTAACGGAGGGCAGCTTACGGGGAGCTTGTCCGGGTGCCCTCCTTCCGAACGGTACACGAAACCGGGCGGGTGGCCGGCATTGATATAATTCATCTTTCCGATCTCCAGATCGATCGTCGCGTAAATTCCGGTGCAATAATAGTGAACGAGCTCGTTCTCCCACTGAAGCCCCATCAACCGTCGGTTGAGCTCCTTGAATACGCGTTCCGGGGACCACAGCGTCCTCATCGATTCCTTCAGGACCGAGGCGATAAACATGCTGACGAGCGAAGAGGAAATTCCGTGTCCCATCGCGTCGATTATCGCGATCCCCCAGCGGTTGTCGTCGATTCGGTGCCAGGCGTACAGGTCCCCTGCAAGCTCCTCGGAAGCATGATAATAAGCGCTGATACGGATGCGGTCGTCTTCGACTTCGTCCGGCAGCACCGATTCCTGCACCTGGCGAGCCAACTGAAGCTCCTGGCGAAGCCGGTTATCGCGTTCCTTATGCCAATCCAGCTCCCGCTTCAGCTTCAAAGCCGAGCGGATTCTGGCAAACAGCTCGATTTTGTTGATCGGCTTCGTGACGAAGTCGCTGGCTCCGGCGTCCAGCGCCTCCGCCAGCTTCACGGAGTCGCCGACAGCCGTCACCATAATGACCGGAATATCCTTGTATCGGGCATCCGACTGCAAGCGTCGGCACGCCTCGATCCCGTCCATCTCCGGCATCATCAGATCAAGTAAAATCAGGTCGATTTGCGGTATGCCGGGCAAGCCCCCGTCCGCCTCGCCCCCTAGCGTGCGGAACATCTCCGCCGCCGAGTGCGCGGAGCGAAGCTGCTCGTACCCTTCCCTCTTCAGCATTTCCTCGATGACGAGCACGTTCATGGCATTGTCGTCCACGATCAAAACGGTCATTTTTCTCTTCATTTCCCTATCTCCTTGGCCATTTCGTATTGGTAAACCGCCGATATCGCGAACGGCAAACGGGAATAAGGAACGAGCGGCGGAATTCCGCCCTCATTCCTTATTCCCGGTTGCCCTCGGGGTTAGTGGCGAGCCATTACCAGCACCTTGCCTTTATCCAATTCGGATTCGTACATGCCCGCTTCGAACGAATCGAAGCCCATCGATTCGATCTTGCTTCGCAGGGCGTCGCCCCGATTGCGGAATAAATTCGCCATCGTGTCGAACATTCCTTCTTCCGCGATGCCGACCGTATTCGCGGAAGCCGCGTCGGCCAGCCGGTTCGTGCGGCCGCTGTCGTGGGCGAGCACGTAGATCTCCTCCTCCCTGTATCCTTGCCGATGGAGATCGTTCACGACCTCGAACGCTTCCAATCCGTTGTTTACAAGTTTAGCATAGGCTTTCAATTTGCTCTCCTCCTTTTTCTCTCCTCGATCTCACTCATGATTAAACGCGTCTCTATTTATTGAAACATGGAGTTTGTTAACGGTTGTCGGATGCCGGAAATCCGGCAAGTTTAACATTCCGAGTCGAATAAATCCAAGGACACGAGCTTTCCCCGGTCGTCGACGAACACTTTGATCGCCTCGGGGCCGTTAACGACTCCCCAGCCGTCCTCCGCCTCGAACTCCGGTTTCCCCAAAACTTGGCGCAGCGCGGCTTCCTCCAAAGGGAACTCCCGTCCGTTCAAGTTCGCTTGGCCGGCGCCGGCGGTTACCTGAACGAACGACACCGCGCCTTCGCATAGCCCGACGTTCCGGCCGTCGGAGTAGCTCCAGATCGCGCACCCCCGATGCCACTCGTCCTCCTCGACGGCGACCGGCTTGCCCCACTCGGACGCCACCTCCCTCTCGGCGTCTCCGAGCGCCACCCCGTCCAATTCCCACCGGGGAACGGCCGGCAACGGAGCGACCGCCGCGGGGACGGCGGAAGACGGCGCCGCTCCCCCATTCAGAAGCGAAGCGATAAGCAGCATCCATGAGACCCACATTAGAGACCCTCCTTAGCCTGCCGATAGGGCGATTTGACGCCCATCTCCTTGCCTTTCATCAAGCCGGACACGATTCGGGAGCCTATCGCCGCCCACCTCAGCCAATTGGGCAGGGGGCCCGCGGCCTTCTCGGAAACCGCGGCCTGTCTACGAACCGTTTTCTTCAAGCCTCTAGCCGCTTCGCGGGCCGTCCCTGTCAACTCGCTGAGCATGTCTCCGACATCGTGGACCGCGTGAAAAAGAGGATCCGTCGACCGCAGCTTATGCTTGACGTCGGACGCCACGTCGTTGACGCTGACCGCCAGCTTGCGCACTTCGCCCTGCAGTCCCTCAACGGTCTCCGTTACTTCCTTCAGAGCCGATTGGGCGGTAAGAAGGGATTCCCGGGCCGTCCTGAGCAGCGCGATCAGGAAGCCGCACAATACGACAAACGCCAACGACGCAAGCACGGCGCTCCAAGCCAAAAGTTCGTTGCTGTCCATATCTCATTCCTCCTCCGACAGTTGCTACTGTTCGTTAACCCGTGCGCGGACCTTCGAAACAGCCGCCCGGTCGGATTCATTCCCCTGCCGTACGGGTAACCAAGCATTAACCCGGAGCGCGGAGAGGCGGCGCAAGCCTGCCGCCGACCGCGCACAATAAGGAGGAATTCAATATGTTGTATTGGGCTGCAGTTTTTTTGATGGTCGCGATCGTGGCCGCGATTTTCGGCTTCGGAGGAATCGTCAGCGCGGCGGCGGGAATCGCTAAAATCCTGTTCTTCATATTCCTGATTTTGTTCATTATTTCCCTGTTTACCGGTCGGCGCAGAAGAATTTGATTCGCTTCCGGCATCGGCGGCCTATCCCGAACGAGGCTCCCGTCGGACAAGTCATTTGGATAATAGTTGCAGCTAATGCCTTTTTCAGGTAAAGTAGGCTTTAGCACAACGACTTCTCCATTCCTTCCCTGCGCCTTGCCGACGGGGCGAATCTTTCTCATGTTTGCGACAACCTACTCCCCTAGTCACGATAATCGTCTTACCAACGGATATGGACGCCTTCCCGCGCTCGTTTGCGAATGGGGGCGTCTTTCTATTTTCCGCGGGAGGTGATTGAGGCCTCGGCGATTGCGTTAATAGGTTGACAGTTGACCCTGCGAGGGGAACTCATCAAATCATTGGAGGTTGATCCTATCGTGAAAGCTTTACTTCTCGCCGGAGGTTTGGGAACCAGACTTCGCCCCCTGACGGAACATCTTCCGAAGCCTATGGCCCTTGTAGGCAACCGGCCATGGCTCGAACATCTTCTCCTTCACTACAAGGAGCAGGGCGTGCAAGAATTCGTGATCGCCGTAAAGCATTACAGGGAACTTATCGAAAGTTATCTGGGCGACGGCTCCAAGTTCGGCGTAAGCATCGTTTATTCGGTGGAAAAAGAGCTGCTGGGTACGGCCGGCGCGATCAAAAACGCCGAGCACCTGCTCAGCGATCGATTTGTCGTCGTCAATGCGGACATTATCCATCAAGTTAACCTGTCGTCGGCTTTGCGATACCACGAGGAGCATGGAGGAGCGGTCACCATCTGTCTGACCGAGGTGGACGATCCCTCCCACTACGGCGTCGTCGAACAAGCGGACGGCGGGCGGATCGTCCGGTTTATCGAAAAACCTAAAAAGGAAGAATCGCCGTCAAATCGGATTAACGCCGGCATATACATTATGGAGCGACGGGCGCTCGACTTCGTGCCCGCCGGCCAAGTCGCGTCGATAGAGAAAGAAACGTTCCCCCTGTTGATCGACAACGGGAGCGGAGTGTACGGCCATCCCATCGGCGGATATTGGATAGACATGGGCACCAAAGAGCGCTATCGCCAGCTTCACTGGGACCTGCTCGACCGCCGCTTCCCGCTTCGCATCGACGGCAAAGAAATGGAGGATAAGAGCATCTGGCTCGGAGACAACGTCCGCGTCGGCCAAGGCGTCCTGTTCGTCCCCCCCGTCATGATCGGGGACGACGTCGCCATCGGCGACCGGGCGATTATCGGGCCATACGCCGTGGTAGGCAAGGGAAGCCGGATCGGCAAGCAGGTTCGACTGGCCCATTCCATTCTGTGGGATCGGTGCAAAATCCGCGCCGGCGCTCAGCTTAACGAATGTATTTTCGGAACGGCCATGCAGGCCGGTCCGCACATTTTGCACGAAGCGGTATGCAATCGCAATATGGAGGTGCAACGCCGATGAATCCACGTCTGCCCCAAATCGCCTATGTCAGCACTTACGTTCCTAAAAGATGCGGCTTGGCCACATACACCCACCATCTCCGGGAAGCCATCTCCCATGCCAAAGGCTCCCGTTCCCCGGAGCCGGTCATTACGATGTGCAACCCGGACGAACAGGACGATTATCGGGAACCGTGGATGCTTCCGCTCGTCAAGCAGGAGCGGGACGATTACCGCCGGGTCGCCGAACTGATCAACCAAAGCTCCGTCGACGTCGTTTCCCTGCAGCACGAATTCGGCATTTTCGGCGGGGAGGCAGGCTCCTATCTGCTTGAGTTTCTTAACCGGCTTAAAAAGCCCGTCGTCACGACTTTCCATACCGTGTTCGAGCAGCCCCCCGAGCCTTACGCTCCGGTGCAGCGGGAGATTGCCCGCCGCAGCGACCATCTGCTCGTCATGAACCGGAAGGGACTCGGCTATTTGCAAGACAACTTCGGCATTCCGTCCGGCAAGATGACGTTCATCCCTCACGGAACCCCGGTTCCGAACAAAGCCGACCGCCAGAAGACGCGCAAGGAAGCCGGATGGGACAATCGCAAGGTACTGTTCACTTTCGGCCTGCTCGGCCGCGGCAAAGGGATCGAGCTGATCCTCCAAGCGATGGCGACAGCCGTCCAAGCCGTTCCGGAGCTGCTCTACGTCATCGCAGGGCAGACGCATCCCGAGGTCCGCAAGCACGAGGGGGAAGCCTATCGCGAGGAGTTGAAGGCGCTGATCCGGCATTTGGGGCTGCAGCATCACGTCCAGTGGATCGACCGTTACTTGCCGGAGGAACAACTCGTATCTCTAATCTCCGCCTGCGACCTGTACGTGACGCCATACCCCGGCATGGGCCAAATTACGAGCGGTACGCTGGCCTACGCAGCCGGACTCGGCAGACCGATTTTGTCGACGCCTTACGTCTATGCCCGCGATTTGGTGCAAGGCCGCGAGGAGATGCTGCTGCCCTTCGGGGACGTGGACGCTTGGAGTTCCAAGCTGATCGAAGTGTTTACTTATCCGGGAATGCTGACGGAGTGGGAACGGCTCATCTCGGAAATCGGGCGAAGCATGCATTGGCCGCATGTAGGGGCGCAGCATTTGCGGCTGTTCCAACGCATTATGACGCAGCAGAGGGATAAGATCGCCGATGTCGTCTAACGGCGGAACGTCCCGTACGGCGGCGCTCCCTTCCTTCGCCCACCTGCGCCGCCTGACGGACGACACGGGCTTGCTCGAGCACGCGCTTGGCCGCATCCCGCGGAGACGGGAGGGCTACACGACCGACGACAACGCGAGAGCGCTGTGGACGGCAACGGAATGGCTCGCTTTCGGAGAGCGGGCGCTCGGAGAAGATAACGCGCGGGAAATGGAACGGCTGGCAGACGTATACCTGGCGTTCATGCTATGGGCCCAAGAAGAGAACGGCTGGTTTCTGAACAATTTCGCCTACGACCGGACGCTCGAGCCGGAAGAGATCTCCCACGATTGCCAGGGGCGCTCGATCTGGGCTTGCGCCGACGCCTGGATCCGGCTGTCCGGGCCTCGCCGGGAGACGGCGAGGACGATTTTCGAACGTACCCTGCCCACCTTCGGCAGAATCGATTCCTTGCGCGGCCAGGCGTTCGCGATGGCGTCGTGCGCCCATGTGCTTCAGGCGTCGCAGGATGGAGCGATCGACCTGCCGCTCGACGTCAAGAGCGAGCTCCAGCACCATCTGACGCGCCTGGAGTCGGTGCTGTGCCGGGCGTACCGCGACTTCTCCGTCGCCTCCTGGCGCTGGTTCGAACCGGCGATGACGTACAGCAACGGCGTGCTGCCGTGGGCGGTGCTCCGCACTTATCGGTTCACGCGGCGGCCGGAGACGTACAGGGTCGGCACGGAAAGCCTCCTGTATCTCGTCGAGGCAATGACCTCCGAGGAAGGCTGGCTGCGGCCGATCGGCAACGAAGGCTGGTGCACCAACGATTCGGACACGGTCAGCCGCTGGGATCAGCAGCCTCTGGAGATGTTCAAGCTGGCGCTTGCGTTGGAAGAGGCGGCGGTAGCGTCGAGGCTGATGGAGCAGGATTCCCGGCTTGTCGGCAGCGCGAGCGGCCACGGATCGGGAGAATCGCCGGCGGATCGCGGCAGGGGAGGCGTTCGTTCCGGCATTCTGGGCCGTTCCGCTCTCGGAGAGGGCTTTGCTTTGGATGCGGGCCAACCATGCAATTATATCGCTTTGCGAGACTTGTGCCGGGATTGGTTCTACGGCGCCAACGATCTGCGCGTCCCCGTCGCCGATCCCGAAGACGGAAGCTGCTGCGACGGTCTTACCCCGTACGGACCGAACATCAACTGCGGCGCCGAAGCCGCGCTCTCCTATTTGATGACGGAGGCTCTTTGCTTGCGGAAGTAAAAAAACGATTAACCCCCGGCCAATCGACTTACATCATCCGTTCTCGGGGCGCGCCGCCGGCAAGTCCGCGATTTTCCGCGGGGCAATAACCGATTTTTCGAACATCGCAGGCCAAACGGCGGCTTTCTGAGAGGCAATAATCGATTTTATCGAACATCTCGGGCCAAACGGCGGCTTTTTATGAGGCAATACCCGCTTTCATTGACTAACGCTCTCCGTTCAAGAGAGTTTATCGAGAGCGAAGCGTTCCTATACGTGAATTGATCTATTATAGAAAAAACAAGCATCGCGGTTCGCCGTTACTGGCGAATTGCGATGCTTGTTTTGTGTGGAGGCTTGCCTAACGCCGAGCGCCGCGAAGCTTGTCCAGCGCTTCCCGGAAGTCGTCCGGGAGCGGCGCGGTCGCCTGCTGCTTCTCCCCGGTCCAGGGGTGGCGCCAGATGAGCTTCTCTCCGTGCAGCGCCTGACGAGAGATGATCCCTCGTTTGCCGCCGTATAGACCGTCTCCAGCGAGCGGATGGTTGATCGACGACAGATGGACGCGAATCTGATGCGTGCGTCCCGTCTCCAGATGCAGCCGCACGAGCGTATGATCCGCGAACCGTTCGACGACCTCGTAATGGGTCACCGCGGGATCGCCCGTCTCGCTGACGCGGCGGCGCGTGGAATGGTGGCGATCCTGCCCGATCGGCTTGTCGATCCTGCCCCGGTCCCCTTCTACCCCGCCTTCGGCGAGGGCCAAGTAGACGCGTCCGATCGATTTCTCGCGCATCCCTTTATCGTACTGGTACTGGGCGAATTCGTTTTTCGCGTACAGTACCGGCCCCGTCGTATCCTTGTCGATGCGGTGCACGTGGCGCACCCGCAAATCCTGCCCCGTCATCTCGTAATACGCGGCGACCGCATGGGCAAGCGTCTTGCGCTGCCCTTTCTCGCTCGGATGCACCTCGATGCCCGCCGGTTTGTTGACGACGAGCGTAAACTCGTCCTCGTACAGGATGTTCAGTTCCATCCAATCCGACGGATAGTCACGCTGCTCCCGCGGAAACAGATGCAGCCGCAGACGGGTTCCCTGCAGCAGGCAGCCGCGATTCTGCATCAGCTTGGAGATCTGCTTGGGCGGCAGCGGCAAATGTTTCGCCACAACCGCCAGCGGCGCTCCCGCCAAGGCGTCAGGCAGCCGAATGTCCATCCACTCGCCCTTGATGCGTCCCATGCCGAGCAGAGCCTGCATCTGCCCGCCGCCCCGCGCAGCGGTTCCCGATGCAGCCGCCGTTCCCGCTCGCCTGGCGCCGGAATTGCGCTCGGCCGTGCGAGCGGCGCGCGCTCCTCCTCCGCTGCCGGCCGGCGTCTCCGCCCGCAGGCTGCGCCCGCCTCTGTCGCGCCCTAGGCTTGCAGCCTTCGACGCGCGCTCTTCGCGCCCTTGGTCCGCTCCTCTCGCCGCTGGCTCGCCGCGACCATAGTTCACGGCCTTCGGCGCGCGTTCGCCTCTGCTCCCGCCTCCGTCCGTCCGCTTAAACGGCACTCCGCCGCTTCTTCCGGTCATCCCCGCTCGCGCCGATCCTCCGCTCCGTCCGGCTCCCGGAGCTCCGCGCTCCCGACGTCCGTTCTTCTCTTGGCCGCCGGTCGGTTTGTGCCCGCCGCGCGTCCGATTTCGTCCCGCTCCGCTCATCGCTGTCGTTCCTCCGATTTCCATTCCTCGCCCGCTGTCTCCGAAAGGCTTTGCCGAACAATATACGGGAACGATCCGGCAAAGTCAACCCGACGGCGACACGTTAGGTTCGCTCGTCCACCTCATCCATTCGTTCCATCTATCCGTTCCACCCGTCCGTCGTTCCAACCGCTCGCGCCAAGTCTTCGTTAACCCTTTCGCCGACCCGCTCTCGCCCTCTACGAATCGATTTTCATCATCATCTCTTCCAGCAGCCGGATTCTCGCCAGAGAAGCCCGCAGCAGCCCGATTCCGATCTCCGGATACAGACGGACGAGTCGCGTCACGTCCTCGCGTTGCAGCGCCAGCGCGCGAACGTCTCCGAAGAACGCTTGCGCGGTAACCGACGAAGGCGACTCGTCGAGCGCCGAAGTCGCGCCGCACACCTCCCCGGCCCCGAGCACGCCCAAGGTGCCCTCCCAGCCGGCGGCGGATACGCTCGTCAACTCGACGTTGCCATCGATGACGACATACATTGACGGGTTCTTTTCTCCCCTATGGAGCAAATAGCTGCCGTCCTCGAACGTCATCTCCGTCGCCGCGCCCGCGATCAAGCCCAGCTCTTCAAGCGACAGGTCGGCGAAGAACGGCACCTTCTTCAGGAAAACGACCTTGTTTAACCGACCAAGTACACCTGCACCTGAGCCTGCACCCGTGCCAGTTCCGGCTCTATCGCCCTGCTCTTCCTTCATCGCCTTTCCTTCCTCCCCTCGCCGCCATTCCCCGGCCATCTCCCGCCACCAGTCGTCGGACGATTCCGCCGACCGGGCGACCGCCTCCGCCGCCGCTTCCGCGGCCATATCGGACATGCGCTCCGTCTCCGGCTGCCAGCTCGCCGCCAGCCGCTGCGACAGCTTGCGCACGCCGCCGATACCTTCGGCGAGCACCTCCAGGCCGCCGCCGCGGACCTCTTCGTCCTCGTCCGCCAGCGCCTTCTTCACGGCGGCGACGACCTGCTCGTCCGTCAGCCGTTCCAGAATCGCCCAGACGCCTTCATGGATCGTTCGCTCCAGATCGCGCTGCCTGAGCGCGGCCAACTCCGCCAAATCCGCGCGGCCCAAGATCTTGTAGGCCGCGGGCAGCACCGCCGACCGCGCTTGGTCGGCCAGCTTGTCCGCGCCTTGCTCGGCCAGCCAACCGCGGACTTCCTCTCCCGGCAGCAGCTTCGCCAGCGCCGTGGCGCAGGCGCTCCAGCTTTTCGGCGAAGCTTCCGGCAAGGCCTGCTTCAAGGAGTCAACGACGCCCTCGCCCATATCGATCAACGCCCGCACCGTAACCCGGTACAGCTCCTGATCCGCTGCCGGCAGCTTCGCCAGCAGTCCGGGAACGACCTCCGTCCGCTTCAAGACGCCGAGACAAGCCGTCGCGGCCACTCTGACCGCGGGATGAGGATCTTCCAACAGCTCCTTCGCCTCGGGGGCGAAACGGTCGAGCCGCAATTCCGCCACGACCCGGCAGACGTGGATCGACGACTCGCCGCCTTCCTTCAGGATTCGCTCGATGACTTCGTAGCAGGCTTCGTAGCTTTGCGCGCTCTCTAGCCTATACATCGCCTTGACCGCTTCGGCTACCACCATAGGCGACCGGTCGAGCAGCTTCATCCGCAGGAAGAAAAAAGCCTGCGAGGGCAAATGCTTCATCCGGGCCAGCTTGCGCACGACCTCCTGTCGAACGTCCGGCTCCGGGTCCTCCAGCAGCGCGGCCGCCTTGGCCATCTCCTCCAGCCCCGCGCCGGACAGATCGAGCGCCTTCAGCGCGGCGATTTTCACCCGCGGGCTCTCGTCGTCGATCATGGCGAGAATTTGCGGCAAATAACGCGGGTCCTTGCTGCGCCCGAGCAGATTAAGCGCAACCTCCCTCGCTTCCTCGCTGCCATGCCCGAGCATCGCCTGCACGGCGCCCATCGTGCGCGAATTGCGGAAAAACTCTTTATAGCTCTCCTCCAGCTCCTTGTCCTCCGAGAAGCCGGCCATCTGCAGGCTGCGGACCAGTTCCTTCATATAAAGCTGGCGAACGATCCACGACAGGACGAACATGGCCGCCGCGCCGGCCAGGCCCAACAACGCCAGCTCGGCGAAGCCCCAGCCGAAGCCCGTGTGCAGGAACTGGAGCCCCGCCCCGAGCAGAATGCCCGCAAAGGTAGCGACTCCCTGCGCTACGTAGCGAAAGCCGTCCCGCTGCCGCAACGGCAGCATTTTATAAAACAATTGATAGGAAGGCTCGGCCGAATAATAGATTAGCAAATACGTCAGCATGTAGCCGCCGGACACCGCGAGCATCGCCGCGGGAGAGCCGATCAGGCTCCAGGAGGCCGCGAACGCCAGCACGTAGACGGCCGAGATTCCCGCCAGCATGCCGCTCGCTCCGAACCAGGCCATCAGACGTCCCGAGACGAGCTGCAGCAGGAAAGCCAGAACGAACAGCACGGTCGTGACGACGCCGAACATTTTGCCGAAGTCGGCCTCGTTCGGATAAGCGGCGTGAGCCGTATTCAGAAACACGAATTCCATCAGAAAATAAAGCGCCGGCATAATCGTCATCATGCCCAGCACGCTAAGCAGGAACGGAGATTTGAGCGTCCTTCTGAAATAATCCATCGACGTCAGCGACTCCCGCCCGCTCTCTTCGGTTTCCGCCGATCTGAGCGCCAGCGGCACGAGATAGTCCGCGATCGCTTTGCGATAATTGTACAACGCGGCCAGCAGAAACAGCGGGCCCAGCACGTAGACGATATCGGGGCCGAGCAGCGGGCTGACCGCCTGAGTGATCAGACCGGCGGCCACGCCTCCCAGCGTCGCCGCCGCAACGAAGAACGGCATGAGCCGCTTCGCCTGCTGCGTCGGACATAGATCGACGGCGAGGCTCCACAGCAGAATCGTCTGCTGCCGGACGACGAAGTTGGACGTCAAAAAAAGAAACGGATAATAAAACCTGAAGTCGATTCCGGCCGCCCTCAATCCGAGCAGCGCGATCGCGTTGAAGGCCACGATTCCGATCATCAGGGAGTACATCGTCCGCATCAACCCCGGCTTCGACATTCTGCCGGCGAGCCAGGTCATCAACCAAGCTTCCAGCGGCAGAACTACCGCCTCCGCGACATATACATAGGGCAGATAAGCGCTGCCGAAGCGCTGGTTGAACAGCGTCATGAAGCCGTTGTAGTTCAGCATTTCGGCGATGCCGCACAGCAGGAAGACCGGCACCATCAGCGCGAGCTTGTGCCGGTCCTCCGTCATAATTCCCAGTCGGCGAGTCCATTGTTGTGCAATCATACCTACTCAACTCTCTTATGAAATCCGCAGCCAGTACATGAGCCGGTCTTCCCCGTCGAAATAGTAGTCCGGACACTGGCCGATCAATCTGAATCCGTTCGTCTCGAACAGCCTGCGGGCCGTCTTGTATTCCGGGAGGCTGCACGTATACGTCATCAAATACCGGGCGGACGCCTGCCGCAAATAATCGAGCATTCGCTCCAGCAGCGCTCCGGCGACTCCCCAGCCGCGGTAATCGCGGTGCACGACGACGTAATCCCAGCTGTAGCCTCCGGTTTTCTGATCGTTCTCGGCCGCGCAGCTCACGCCGATAATCTCGTCCCGCTCGTTGGTCGCGTACCAGACGACGGCTTGTCCGGTAAGCGCCCGGTAAGGCAAAGTCCTGAGTTGCTCCTCCTCGCCGGGCGTATATCTCGTATCGTCGAACGAATGCTCGGAGAAAAAGAACTCCACGATGCTTCGGGCCCTCGTCGCCGAATCCAACCGATGAATCTCGTATGTTCGCGTGATCATACCGACTCCCTCCTCCGCGCTATACCGCCA
>JAEZZE010000183.1 GCA_023418755.1 Bacillota bacterium
GTCTAGAAGGCCATGGATATGATATTGTTGTCCCGTTACCCTCCTGCTCATCTCGCAGGCCATCTCGTAGCCGTCGATCATGATGAAGGAGTCGTCGTCGTAGGCGTCCGATTTGAAGTAGATTTCGTGATCGCTCAGGCACAGAAAATCGTAGCCGCGGTTTTTATAAGCCTGAATGACCGTCTCGGGCGCGTATTGCCCATCGCTTCTCGTCGAATGCGCGTGCAGGTTTCCTTTGTACTTGCGCTTGCTTCCGTCCAGTAGAATCAAAGGCTTCGTCACGCTTTCTCCTCCCCCAGCAAGTCGGCTACGAACACCGGATTGGACCAGGCGACGCGGCCTTCGTAATCGACGCACTCCACCCGGATGTACTGCATCTCCTCTTCGATCGACATGGAAGCGGCCGTAATCGGCTCCCCGCTCTCCCAATTGCCGACGAACGGCCCGCGCAGCGGGAAAGCCTTGAACATGATCGACCGGCATGGCGAGCATTCGATATGAAGCTGTCCGTCCTCGACCCGCAGATCGTAGATCTCCGGTCCGGTGCTGGAGTAGAAATCGCCGTCCTTCAAGCTCTGCACGATGTCCCGCCGCGTCAGGCGATCCGCCTGCACCTGCACCCAACCGCCTCCGTATTCCGGTATGCTCCAGCTGCGATTATGCCCGTGGGAATCGTCCGCCGCGATTCCGAACACCCGCTTGCCATTTTGCAGCGCATGGTCCCAATAGGCCGCGCCGTAAGAGCTGGCCGTCGACCATTCGGTCGCATGATTATAGATTTCGATCGCGAAAAAGCCGTCGTATTTCACCATGTCCTCGAATCGCGTCAAATGCCACTCCGGATGATTGAAAATAACCATGTTGCCATGCGCCCTCATCTCGTCGATCAAGGTCTGGGGGGAGTGCTCTCCCTCCCACGGAATCGGCGTCGGAAAGGCTTGAAGATGCTCGAATCTCTCGCGCTCCGGCTCCGACGCCGGATCGTCGATCACTCCGATGTGATAGCCCGGGTCCTTGTCCGCCACCGGATTCAATCCGCCCCGCTCCATGCCCGGGAGCGTAATAAAGGCTTCCGTATCGAACGCTTCGGTGCGCGAATAAATATCGTGATCGCTGATGCAGACGAAGTGATATCCCTTCTCTTTGAAAACTTCGACCGTCTCGGCGGCCGTCAGGGATCCATCCGACCAAGTCGTATGAAGATGCATATTCCCCTTGTATCGAGGCTGGCTTCGATTCAAGTAGATTCTGTTTTTCATCGTCTTCTCCCTCTCATTGGAATTGTTTTCATGTGCTTTCATATTGTTTTATGTTGTTTTATTCATCATACTGCCGGAAAAACCGCGTTTCAACGAATTCCGAAAGAATTAACGGCCCGTTGATAAAATTTACGGCCCTCTAACAAAACGGGACTTTTTTAGCAAAAAAAAGGCAGTGCGAGGGGGTTGTGAACCGCGAACTGGGAAAGGGCACGTTTTTTTAAGTGTCCGTTTCCCGGGTCATAGGTTTATTGATCCCTGCACCACCATTTTCGGCAATCGGCCGATTGCAGCCTTCCTAATCGCTTAACCGTTCGATTTCACTATCCCAACATCAATCGGAAAGCGACCCAACTAAAACCTCTATCCCCTCTTTGATGGACCTTAATGCAATGCGGTTGTTGGCGGGAAATCGCGGGAATAGCGGTCTGCTGGACCGCTATTGTGGGCTGTTGGCGGGAAATCGCGGGAATAGCGGTCTGCTGGACCGATAAATGCGGATATTAGTGGGGGATCGTGGAAATAACGGTCTGCTGGACCGTTAAATGCGGCAATTAGAGGGAAATCATGGAAACAACGGTCTGCTGGACCGTTAAATGCGGCAATTAGAGGGGAATCATGGAAATAACGGTCTGCTGGACCGTTAAATGCGGCAATTAGAGGGAAATCACGTCGCCCCGGTCCATCACTGCCGGAGTCTCTGGTCCTTAGGCGGCTTCACGTATTGAGTGGTGAACGACTCGTTCGAATCGGCCGTCTCCGGACACGAATTCTCGTGTTCGCTCGTCTTTGTCTCACCTGTTCAAGCAGGAGATTGGCGTCGCGGTTCTCGACTATTTAAACGGCATGAGGCTCCGGCAAGCCGCCCTGCTCATGCGTCACATGGGCAGATCGGCCACCGAAGCCTCTCTCGACGTAGGTTTCAACAATTATAACCATTTCGCGGCTCTATTCCGAAGAGAGTACGGACAGAGCCCGCGAAGCTTCGTTAAGCAGTCGCGCGGGCAGCCGGGCTCGCCGTCCGAGCAGTCGCGCGAGCAGCCGGGCCCGCCGTCCGATCAGTTGCGCGAACTTACGGGCTTACATTCCGAGCAATCCCCTTGAAAATAAGACGGGAAGCGCGCTTTCTTCCGGGCGCTTTCTTTCGTCTCCCGTTCCCCATCGGTTTCGCCAGAGCGCAAGGATTCGATGACGACCGCGGATCACCCCGACGCAAGCGCCGTTAATTTTTCACCAGGCTGACATCGTCCAATTGAATCCACGTATCCCCGTTCGCCCACATTCCGGCGTAAATTTCCACGATCGATTCGGGGCCGGAATTGAAGGTTACGGTAAGCTCCGTGTAGTTCGCGAGCGCATAGAATCGGGTTTCGTTCCGGATCGGCCCGTTCAGCGGTCCGCGCGCTCCGAAATAACCGCTGTCGTTGTTGGCCGACGTCCGTATCCATCCCTTAAGCGTGTAATTGGTATTGGGCTGAACCGCAACGCTCTGCTTCAGGGCGTTCCACCCGCTGTTGTAGCGGACGAAGCCATTATTCTGGCCGGTTCTCGCAAAGCCGAGTCCCCGATCGATCCCCCCGTGCCCCTGCAAATACCAGGGAGCCATATGCGTCGTCGCCGCCTGCGTCTCGAAGCCCGGCTCGGAGATCATATTCGCGCTGAAGGCGTCCGGGCTCAAGTCCGCCTTCATCAGAAACGTATTGTAAGGCCCCCATTCCGACATGAGAAAGATAAGCTCCGTTCCGCCGTTCGACCACGGATGGATATACGAACCGTACATACCCGGATAATCGCTGCCGCGCAAAATGATTTTCTCCCCGCTCCAGGGCCCGGTCGGGGAAGGCGCGTCCCGCATGACAAGCGCCTCCGTGTAGGGATTGAGATACGCCATGACGTACCGGCCAAAATGCGTATTGTAGACGACCGACATTTCCCCGGAAATCCCGATCGCGACCGGCGCGGCCGACGCTTCGGAGGCGTTCCAGGCGTTGCCGTCCCAGTATCGGTAGGCGCCGATGTTCAGCATATCGGCTTCCGGCACCCTGGCCAGGTAGATGCTGCCGAATCTTCCGTTCGGCGTCGCGTACATGTAGACGTAGCCGCCGTTTTTGACGAACGCGGCCATCTGGAACTTGCTGCTCCAGGCTGCGTTGTTCTGCCATCTCGCGGTCGGATGCTTCGTCCAGGTCTGCCCGTCGTCATCGGAATATGCG
>JAEZZE010000228.1 GCA_023418755.1 Bacillota bacterium
AAACCTACGGATATATCAATAAGTCCGGAACGTTCGTGATCAAGCAGCAGTTCGAATGGGGCAATTCCTTCTCCGGGGATCTGGCCGAAGTGTATCTGCCCAGTCCCGAATCGCCGAACTACGTAAACGGATTTATCGACCGCAGCGGAACAATCGTATGGCCGTCTCGTTCATGATTGGGCGATAGAGTCCTATCGGCCGGAAAATACGATAATAAGGACTTGTATAAGCCTCAGCCTCCATTGCGATGGGGGACTGAGGTTTTTCGTATTTTTCGCGCGTACGGAAAAGTTGGCATGAGATGGAACTTTCACCGTTCTGACTCGTCCTATTTCTTGGGAGGGATAGGCTGTGGCTTTCGATTACCTGAAGCATATCACCGGCGGCGTCGACAAGCACGCCCTGTTCAACGAGTTAATGATGACTTACGGCAGAGACGTATGGAACTACGCTTATTTCATAACCAAACGCAAGGATCTAGCGGAGGATATCTCCCAAGACGTATTCGTGAAAGCTTACGAGCATCTGGATTCTTTTCGCGGCGGCTCGAGCGTAAAATCCTGGCTCCTATCCATTACCCGCAATACCGCGCTCGACTATCTCAAGACCGCCTGGATGCGCAAGGTGCAGCTGTTCCCTTCATGGTTCCGGCAGGACTCCCAGCGTTCCGCGGAGAGCGAGTGGTTCGGCAGCGAAGAGAAAAACCGCATCTGGAGCCTGGTATTAGAGCTGCCGCGCAAGCAACGCGAAGTACTCATCCTGTTCGCCCATTACCGCATGTCTATGAAAGAAATCGCCGAGTTGCTGGATATTTCCGAAGGCACGGTCAAATCCCGACTTCATCGGGCGAGGCAATCGATCGGCTCGGATTTGTCTGAGAAAGCCGAAGAGAGGAGCGAGCGCTTATGAACCGGAACTTGAGCGACTGGGAAAAGGAGCTCTCCGAAGCCCCCCTCGGAATCGGAGGCTTTAACGAACGCACGATACGAAAAATTAAGGAGCGTGTTGCCGTGCCCGCCACTCGTAAACCTAAATTCCAGTCGGCCTTCGCCGGGGCGCTGGTCGTCCTGCTCCTCGCTTCCGGCTGGTGGATGAGAGATTCGCTCTCGGGCTGGTTCGCCGGCAAGGAGAGCGGGGAGAACGCCCGGACCGACGCTTGGGAGCGGGAGGATGTCGTACTCAAAATCCAATATCCCGACCGGACAAGCTTCATGGACGAATTCGGTCTCCCGTTCGTCGTGCGGCATCCGAATGCGCAGATCGAAGTCCCTCCCTATCCGGAATCGACGGAGCCGGAGGATTACAAGCGGTGGCTTCTGCAGCACGAGCCCGATCTGTTGCAAGTTCCGCTGTTTCTGGTCGACTCTCTCTCGAAGGAGGGGCTTATTCAGCCGCTGGACGCTTGGGCTAAGAGGGACGGTTTCGAACTGGACGACTTCCACGCGCCGGTCATCCGTACGATACGAGAAGCCGGAGACGGCGATCTGTACGGGCTGACGCCCTATTTCGAAACCTATGCCCTTTACTATAACAAAAGCTTGTTCGATCGCTTCGGCATTGCGCCTCCGCAAGACCGAATGACGTGGAACGAGGCGCTTGAGCTTGCCGCCCGATTCAACGGTCAAGAACAATCCGGGCAGCCGATCTACGGGCTGACGACCGGCTGGGGAATGACGCCCTTTGAGTTGATCCGGAGCGTCGGGAAAGCGGACGGACTTCGTCTGACGGACGCCGAGCTGAATCCGACGATCGACTCCGCTTCGTGGCGAAACATCTGGGACAAGGTGACTCGGGGCTACCGGGACGGCTGGATATTCGACGGAGTGTGGCCGTCCTCCGCGCCTGACGGCCGCATCTCCGTGAACGACCTATACAAAGCCGACCCGTTCCTGACAGGGCGTGCCGCGATGACGTTCAGGCCGAGCTATTATCGACAGGATGTTTTCTCCGCGGCCGATCAGATCGGATTCCGGGACGAATGGGGACTCGTCACTCAGCCGGTTTCCTCGGACCGTTCCGACGTTGCCTCCGAATTTTCGATTTCGACGGTATACGCGATCAACGCGAAGTCTCCCAACAAAGACGCCGCATGGGCGATGCTCCGCTTTATGACGGGGCCGGAGCAGGCGCAGAGCAATCGGAGCAAGCCATTCCGGGCATTGTCTTCGAGATCCCCCGTTTCGGAAGGGGATTCGGCAACCGGAGAAGGCGTCTTCTACAAGCTGAACGCGGACAGCTCCGCCGTGCTGGGATACGAAGAGTCGATGTTCAGGCCGCCCAACCCGTCTTTCATCCAAGCGGTGCTGGCTGCGGGCGACGAGGAAGCGCGCGGAGCGATCAAGGGAAGCAAGTCGCCGGAGCAAGCGGTGAGTCAATTGCAGAAGCGAACGGAAGAGCTCGTCGCTTCAACGAAGGCGGCAACGGAAGCGCGAGAGGAGAACAAGCCATGAACGAAAAACGAAATCGGTTCCGGAAAACGCGGCTCTGGGCGACTGCCGCGATCGCGCCGACCGTTCTATTGTCCGGGTGCCAGCCCGAGGCCGAGCCGCCGGAAGCGCCGAAAGAGCTAGTACTCGGCGTAATCTCTGAAGAGATGTACAATTATCAATTTCGGGCTCTATTCGAAGGACGTTTTCCGGATTGGAAGATTACGCTTGCGCCGATGGGGGATGTCAAGCTGTATGAAATGAAGGGGGAAGAGGCCGTCCGGGTATTTAACGAATACTTGGAGCGTAATCAACCCGATCTGTTCATTATGAACAGCTTGATGTACCAGCCTATGGCCGATAATGGCGCTTTAAGGGATTTGGGCGAGTGGGTGTCGCGGGACAAGATGGACCTGAACGTATTCGCTCCCGGCATGATCGAACGGATGAAGGACAACGAAGAGGGCAAACTGTTCGGGTTGTCGCCAAGCATCCGAACCTCCGTCCTGTATTACAATAAAACGATGTTTCGCTCTTACGGAATCGAGGAGCCCCGGCAGCGCATGACCTGGAGCGAGGTGCTGAGCCTATCCGACCGATTTACGCAGGATGCGTCCTTGGAGGAGGGAAGCTACGGCTTCTACGAGCCGTACATCAGATCCCCCTTCGACTTGGTCCAGGTCGTGGCGCAGACGGAAGGGTTGAATTTCGTCGATACCCGCAAGGGTCAAGTGACGATGCAGAGCGAAGAGTGGAAACGAATGTGGCGCATGGTCGCCGATTCCTACCGCCGCGGCTCGCTAGGGTTAAACGGCATCAAGCAGAAAGTCGTCGACGGCGTGACGTACGTCGGTCAAGAAGAGCAGGAAGCCGCCGACTTGTTCTACAAAGGTAAGGTCGCCATGACCTACGGACAAGTCGATCTGATGCAGAAGCTGAAGGCGAAGCCGCCGTCCTTCGAATGGGGCGTGCTTCCGGGACCGGTCAGCGAAAGAGATCCGGAACGAACCTGGTGGTTCATTTCCGACTACATCTTTGTCGTTCCGACCGCGGCAAGCCGGCCGGAGTCGGCCTGGAACGCGATCCGCGAGCTCCAATCCGAGCCGGTCGGCAAAGTTTACGCTTCGGCGGGCACCGACCTGTCTTCCCTGAAGGATTATCCGAAATGGAAAAACGATCCCGACTACGAGCCCTTTTACCTGCAAAAAGGATGGCCGAATCCGCCTAACTATTTAACGAGCGTCGTTCCTTCGGAATTTTACCAACCGTTCAACAAACTCGTCGCCGAGCAGATGGAAGCTACGATTTCCAACCAAATTACGACGGAGCAAGCCCTTGAAACGCTGCAGCAGGAAGGACAGAAATTGCTCGACAAGTTCGCTCGCGCAAGTCAATAAGAGGATGTTCAAGTCGCTGGGAGAGGTGTCGGGACGGAGTGCCCGGCACCGCTTTTTTATTCATTTGGCCTGTAAAATGGATCGAGCTAGGGTAAAATAGTGCACATATCGAATATAGGGGAAGGGAGAGCGTTAGCCGTGTCGATACTCGCATGGATGATCGGAAGCGCGGGCGCTTTTACGGGAAGCGCGGCCGCCGCGCTGTACGGGCTGACCGTGAAGGCGCAGCGGCCTCGGCTCGTCCCGAACGAGAACTTCCCTCCGGTGCCTTATGAGGAAGCCGAATGGAGAAGCGGCGGGGCGGCCTTGAAAGGCTGGTTCTTGCCGCATGGCTCGTCGTCCGCGCCGGGGCCGGCCATCGTCGTCGCGCACGGCTGGAGCTCCAATCGGTCGCGCGTGCTGAGGTACGCGCTTCCGCTATACGAGCTGGGCTATTCTATCCTGATGTACGACGCGAGAAGCCATGGGGACAGCGATTACTACAAAACTCCGACGGGCTTGCAGTTCCGCGACGATCTGCTCACGGCCATCGACTGGCTGCTTCGGCGGGCGGACGTCGATCCTTCCCGCATCGGCGTAGTCGGCCATTCCCTCGGCGCGTTCGGGGCGGTGCTCGCGCTGGATGCCGGAGCTCCGATCTCCGCGCTCGTCACCGATTCGATGCCCGTCAGGCTGTCGACGATGATCGGGGCCGAGCTGCGCCGCCGCAAGCTGCCGCAGTTTCCGCTTGCCCAGCTTATTCCAAGCTTCATGCTGTGGAGAAGCCGGATCCCGCGCTCGATGCTCCATAGGGCCGATCCCGTGCGCATTCTGAACGACAATGCCCGCAGCCGCCGCACGCCGGTGCTGCTCGTTCATTCCCGCAGGGACGGATTTATTCCTCCCGACGAACTCCAGCTCATTTTGGCCCGCACGCCCGATCATCCACACTTGTTCGTGGACGCGGAAGGACACAGCGCTTCGGACCGCGATCCGGCGTTCTGGCCGGAGGTGACGGCTTTTTTTCGGAATTCGCTGCGTCCAGCGGACTCACCTGATCAACGCATCGATTTTGGACAGCGCCTCGTTTAAGGTTTCCTCGGGTACTTTGCAGATGAACTTGGCTAGGCGCGAATGCCAATCGAGACTTTTTAATTGATCGGATAGGACGACTCCCTCGATCGGCAGATCCTTCGGGAGATTAACCTCGAACGGATACCCTTTGACTCGGGAGGTTACCGGGCAAAACAAAGCCAATCCGGTCTTGCCGTTATAAGGGGCCGGGGAAATGACAAGGGCGGGGCGTTTGCCCGATTGTTCGTGTTCCGCTTGAGGATCGAATTGAAGCCAAACCAAGTCGCCGCGATCCGGAATGTATCTTTCCCCTACCATGTTTCCCGTCCTTGCGGCTCCCCCGTTTGAATCTCGGAATGGAGATTGTCGGGCGTTATTCTGGCTAGCAGTTCGTCTAAGGCTCTGGTTTTCGGCACGATAACGAGATGGCCGTCTTCGATGTCAAAATCAACTTCGGTGCCTTCTTCCAGTCCGGCTTTCAGGGCCAATGCTTTAGGGATGCGTATTCCCAGACTGTTGCCCCATTTTTGAACCAGCAAGCGGATCACCTCGCGGAATATTGTTTATACAAAGTTTAAACATTTTCTTGGCGAAAGTCAACCCAGGCAAGTAGCGCACAAAAAAAGGAGGCTAGCGGCAACGGGCCGCTAGCCTCAAGTTATATATGATTGAAAAGGGGGGTCATGTTTGTATTATAGCCCGCTAACATGAAAATCAGATGAAAGCTATATTACGGTTCGGTTACAAAATCGGGCGAGCTTATCGGCAACCTATCCGGCAGGCAATTCGGCTGTCCGGCAACCTATCCGGCAGGCGCTCCGGCGGGCTAGCTCAGGCGTGGTGGATTCGGGGCATCGGCATCGCTTCTTTGCCGAGCTCGGCCCAAATATATTTCAGCAGCAGTTCCCCCTTTAATTTTCCGTGCTCCGGATCGTCCCACAGGTTGCGAAGCTCCCCGGGGTCCTCCTTCAGATCGAACAATTCGCCATAGGTCTGGTTGTAGTAGACAGTAATCTTATAACGTTCGTCGACATAGGTTTTCTGGTGAATCGTCGTAGGCTCATGACGGAATTCGCAGATGGCGTGCCCCCTCGCCTTCTCCTTCGTTCCGAGCCACACTTCCTTCTGATCGACGCCCGTCATGGCAGG
Organism: Bacillota bacterium; assembly: GCA_023418755.1. Lineage (GTDB taxonomy): Bacteria > Bacillota > Bacilli > Paenibacillales > Paenibacillaceae > Cohnella. Next base: position 6,026 of record JAEZZE010000228.1, read on the forward strand.
CGGGATCGGAAGGCCGCAGAAGGAGAGGAAGGTAGGCGCCAGATCGACGAGCGACTGTATCGCGTTCGAGGAGGCCGCCGCCGGCACATGTCCCGGATATCGGACGATGAACGGCAGCTTGATCAGATCCTCGTAATGGAAGCCGCCCTTCGCCTGCAGGCCGTGCTGGCCGAAGAAGTGCCCGTGATCCGTCGTGAATACCACCAAGGTATTTTCCGCCATTCCCAACTCGTCCAGCTTATCCAAGATCCGGCCGATATATTTGTCCATCATGCTGATCATCCCGTAGTAGACGGCGACCAGCTTCTTCTTGTCGGCATCGCTCAGCCGGAACTTCGTTCCGTATTCGTAATAATGGTGCGAACGGTAGCCGTGGATCCCGAACCCGGTTTCCTGCAGGTACGAAAAGTCGGGGTCGTCCTCCTGGGTCAAGCCGAAATGCGGAGGATTCCGGTCATGCTCTCCCGGCGCGGCGGACGGAATCGTCAGCTTGTCCGGATCGTACATCGTATCCCAGGGCTCGGGCGCCAAATATTCCGGATGCGGATCGAAGAAGCTCGACCATAGGAAGAAGGGAGCATCGTCTTTCTTATAGCTCTCCAGCAGGCGATTCGTTCGATCCGCGATCCAGGCGTTGTAATGGTATTTTTCCGGAATGGGCCACTTATACGTGATGGCCGGGTCCATCGTTCCGGTCGGAGGGAGAAAGTATTGGCGCCAGTCGGCGCAACCCTGCTCTTCCATCCACAACGCGTAATGCTGCCCGACATGCGCCTCGTTCGTGTGGTTGCGGGCCAGTTCGACATGATCGAAGCCGTAGAACGGTCCGTTGAAGCGTCCCCAGTAATCCAAATCCTGAAGAACCGGATAGGCTTCGAGAGAAGGATATTGCTCCGTCGATTTCAGCGGCTGAAAATGCGCCTTGCCGACGAGAGCCGTCTGGTAACCGGCCTGCGTAAAATCTTCTCCAACCGTGCGGCGATCCTCCAGCAGCTTCGTGCCCAGCGTCCAGGCGCCGTGCTGGCTCGGGTACGTTCCCGTAATGATGGAAGCTCTGCTGGGCGTGCAGGTCGGATTCGGGCAATAGGCCCGGTTAAATACGGTGCCTTGCCGGGCCAGACGGTCCAGGTTCGGCGTCGAGATTTCCGGATTGGAAGCCCCGAGGGTGTTCCAATGCTGTTGGTCGCTTGTGATTAGCAGAATGTTAGGTCTATTAGACAATTGAAATCGCCTCCGACTATGATAATATGAGATATAAAGCATTCGGTAAATGGCAGGATGTTAGAATAGGGTTGTCATTTTGTTGTCTCGAATGGAAATGTTGCAAGGAGGAGAGGCCGTATGATGCAGGAATACGACTACGAATTCGCGGATTTCATCTATTATACGCCGGGGAATTTGGACCGGGAGGGGCGGCTATGGCCGGTTCGGGCAGGGCGCAGCCAAGCCAAGCCGAATTACAAGGTCGGGCCGAAGCGGATCGAATGCTTTAGCCTCCATTTGATACAGGACGGGATGCTTCGGCTCGAATACGGCGGCAGGCAGACGGATTTGCGGAAGGGAGATTTATTCTGTCTCTTTCCGGGCCGAACGTATCATTACCGCATGCTTCCTTCGGATGCGCCGCTGCGCATGGTCTGGCTCGCTCTGGACGGGGATAGAGTCAAGCCGCTGCTGGAGCTGGCCGGGTTGAGCCCCGACAAACCGTATGGCCGGGGTCTGATCACCGATCGCGTCGAGGGGGCGGCCGTCAAAACGATCGCCAGGCTGGAAGGGATCGAGCGGTGGAGCCCGTCCGCGGCGCTGGAGCTGCAGAGCCTCGTATGCGGCTTGTTTGCCGAGCTGATTCCCGATACGGCATCCGCTTATTCGTCGGATAACGCCGGTTGGATCGACGAGTGTCTCGAATATATGGAACTTCACGCCACGGAAGGCATTTCGGTCCAGCAAGTCGCCGCTTTCGCCGGGGTTCATCGCTCCTATTTTACCCAGGTATTTACCGGCCAGATGGGCATATCGCCGATGAAATACATCCAGAAGATTCGCATGGAGAAAGCCAGACGGCTGCTGCGGGAGACGAACGCGACGATTACGGAGATCGCTCTTTCCTTGGGCTATCCTAATCTATATACCTTTACCAGAGCGTTCAAAATATACTACCGAGTGTCCCCGCAAGCCGTTCGGGCGAAGGGGAGCTAGGATCTCTACCGGTTTTGCAAACGCATACAAGAGAAAGGAGCTTCAACATGATGCCGTCGCAGCTGCGAAGATGGTTTTCACCGAGGCTCAATATCCAGGGTAAAATCTTTATCGCGTTCGGACTCGTGACGCTGCTGTCCATCGTCTCCGTCACTTCCATTATCTATGTCAACATGCGCGAGACGATCAAGAAGAACGCGGTCACTTCGGTATCGGACAGTATCCGTCAGGCGGACGAATCCTTGAATATCATGCTCCAGGAAATCGACCGGCTGAACACCGTCGTGGTGACCAGCAAGACGAGCGTGCTCGATACGCTGCTGAGCCCGCATGACCAAGTCAGCTACGAGGGGTTTCAGGAGCAGAAACGGACGGAAGAATTTCTGTCGGGATTAATAAGCTACAAGCCTTATATTACGCGGATCGCGGTTGTCGGCTTGAACGGCAAGGTGATCTTCTCCGGCGGCCCCTGGCTCGACCGCAGGTTTCTGGAAACCGAGATGATGGATTACATGCTCAGAAACGGGGCTCGCCACGCGTATTTCAAACCGCCGGGCGAGACGGACGCCATCACCGTCGGAAGGGAAATTCGGTACAATCGCGAGACGATCGGCGTCGTAATGGTGGAGATGAATTACGACTTCATCAAGAAGACGTTCGGCGTGAAGCCGTCGAAAGACAGCCTGCTCTACGTGCTGGACGCCCAGAACGAGTTCGTCTACCAGACGGAAGCGGCGCCGTCCGCCTCCGCTCCTTCGATGGAAACGATCAACGACATGAATCGGGAATATGCCGGCCTGTCGCATTCGGTAGAGCAAGAGCTGGACGGGAGATCCTATATCGTCGTCCGTCATCAATCCGATTATACGGGGTGGACGACGCTGGCGCTCGTTCCGATGGATTCGCTGCTGAGCGAATCGACCCGAGTCCGCAATTTGATGGTCGAGGTGTCGGTTATCGTCTTTCTTGTCGTTCTGATGGGATCCTTGCAAATGTCTTTCCGGACGACGGTGAATATCAGACGCTTGAAATCGATGATGACGCAGGTGAAGGAAGGGAATTTATCCTTTCCGCGCACGGAGATCAAATCCAAGGACGAAATCGGCGAACTGTACCGCGTATTCGTCAGCATGGTGGAGGAATTGAAGCGTCTGATGGCAGGAATCCGCGTCAGCGAGAAAAAGAAACGGGAAGCGGAATTAACGGCGCTCCAGGCGCAGATCCGGCCGCATTTTCTCTACAATTCGCTGAATACGATCAAATATTTGGCCAAGCTGAACGGAGTGCCCAACATCGAGGAGGTATCCGGCTCGTTGATCGAGCTCATGCGGGCGGTGTTGGGCAATTCCAACGAGTTTCTAACGGTGCGCGAGGAATTGGAATACGTATCCAGTTACGTTGCGATCGTGAAATACAAGTATATGGAGCCGGTCCGGATCACGACGCGGATCGAGGACGACGCTTTGCTGGAATGCCGGGTGTTGAAGCTGATGCTGCAGCCGCTAGTGGAGAATGCCGTCATACACGGCGTCGGGCGATCCGAACGGGAAGGGGCCGTGGCCATTCGCGTTTACGGGGAAATGAACGACCTGATCGTAGAAGTGGAAGATAACGGCGGGGGAATGACGCAGGAGCAGGTTGCCGTTCTGCTGAAGCCGGCGGACGAAGAAGCTTCGTCCCGATTCAGCGGGATGGGCGTCCGCAACGTGCATGAGCGGATCGCCCGCATGTACGGCGAGCCGTACGGCATTCGGTTATATAGCGAGCCTGGCAAGTATACGAAGGCGGTCGTCCGATTTCCCAAGCTGCTTGCGGACGGAACCGGAAATCACGACAAAGAGGTGATCTAGACGATGCTTCAAGTGCTGCTGGTAGACGATGAACCGTTGGCGCACCATCATCTATGGACCATGCTGGATTGGGAGAAGCACGGCTTCCAGCTATGCGGCGAAGCTTATAACGCCGATACGGCTCTGGAGATGATCGAACGTTCCCCGCCTCACATCGCCATCATCGACGTAGATATGCCGGGCACGAACGGCGTTGAGCTCAACCGGACGATCCGCGACCGCTTCCCTTCCATAAAGACGCTGATGCTCAGCAGCTACGACGATTACGACTATGTGCGGGAATGCTTGAACAGCGGCGCGGTCGATTATCTGTTGAAGCATCGGTTGGACGATGCCGCCCTGATCTCGCTCTTGAACAAAGCGGCTCGGGAGGTGCAGCGGGACAATTCCGTGCAAGTGCAGTCGTCCGCGCATGGCGCCAAGGATGCGCTCTCCCTTCGCGACATCGTCGCCGACCTGGCGAGAGGCAAGCCGGAGTCAAGCAAGGAGCTCGAAAAGCGCGCAGCCGAATACGGCTTGTACCCACGGGCGATCAGCTATGCGGCCGCGGTCGTGCAGATCATCCCGTTCCTGCTGTTGACGGAGTCGTACAGCGACGTCCAGACGAACCGGATGGTCCAGCAGGCCGTCGAACTGATCCAGCAGAGCTTGGGCGACATACGCGAACGGACGGTGGCTTATGTCGGGGACGGGCGGCTGATCGTCCTATTCTCCTTCAAGGAGCGCAGCGAGCACGCCGCCGCCAGCGAGGCCGGCAGGCAGATGAGCAAGCTGCAGCATTCGCTGGAGCTGTTTCTGAATTTGAAATGCATCTATGCGATCGGGCATGCGTGCGGCAGCCTGTCGCAGCTTGATGCAAGCTACGCCTCCGCCGTGCGTAAGCTTGACCGAACGGGAGAGGGCTTGCCCGACGAACGCGCCTCTCTCTCGATCGAAGAGCAGAAGCAGCTTCTGCTTGCGCTCGACAGGCTGGATCGCGAAGCGATTCAACGGCTGCTCGCTTCTATTTTTGCGGCTCTTCGCGACCGTCCCGTTCATTCCCATGCGGTGCAAACGATCGTCGGAGAGCTGATGAAGCTGAGCGATAAAGTCATCAATAAGGACAGGACGAAAACCGCGGTTCAAGTCGCGGCGGAAGATCTGCCTTCACGCGCCGGTCTAGGGAAAGTCGGCGAGATCGATCAATTGGAGCAATGGCTGCAAGGCTACTATGCCGAGCTTCTGATTCAACTCAAGCGGCAGCGAGGGAGCGGATCGTACTCCCGCCATGTGTCGCAGGCGATCGATTTCGTCCTTGAACGGTACCGGGAGGGCATCACCCTGGAATCGGCGGCCAAGCGGATCGGCCTCAACCCTTCGTATTTAAGTCGAATTTTCAAAGAAGAGACGCATTCGACCTTCTCCGAATATTTGAACCGGGTCCGCATCGAAGCCGGGCGCAAGCTGTTGGAGAGCGGCCAATATTCGATCAAGCAAATCAGCGATCAAGTCGGATTCGGCACGTACAACTATTTCTTTAAAGTGTTCAAGGAAGCGACCGGAATGACGCCTCACGCCTACGTCAATCGTTTGGGACGCCATTAAAAACCGTAAAATATGTGGAGTAAATAGTCATATTATTGTAATTTTGATCTTCCTACGGTGTCTTATAATGAATCCACGCCAACGGAAACGCTTACACGAAACGCTGGCGAATCATGATACATGTGGAGGTCAAAGCTTTATGCGCAAACATTGGAAGAGTTCCGCGGTCAGCATCGCGATCGCGACGAGTCTGACGCTGGCCGGATGCAGCTCCGGCTCCGATACGAACGACAAAGAGAACGTGTCTTCGGCCGCTCCGTCGTCCCAATCCTCTGGCGGGGTCAGCGAGAGCGGATTCCCGATCGTTCCGGAGCCGATCAAGCTCAAGATGTTCACCCGCATCGCTCCGGTTAACGGTCCGTTCAAGGACATGCCCGTCTTCCAAGATTACGAGAAAATGACCAACATTCACGTGGATTTCATCGAAGCGCCGACGGACGGTTTCGCGGAGAAGAAAAACCTGTTGTTCGCCTCCAACGAGCTTCCCGACGCCATCTACCGCTCCGGCCTTTCGCCGCTCGAAGCGACCCGTTACGGGGCTTCCGGCCAACTGATTCCGCTCGAAGATCTGATCGATCAATATGCGCCTAATTTGAAGGCGTTGATGGAGCAATATCCGGAGATACGGGCGGGGATTACGACGCCGGAAGGCCATATCTACGCGATTCCGGGCATCGTCACGCTGGCGGCCGCGCGCACGGACAAGAAATGGATCAACAAAGCCTGGCTGGAAAAGCTGAACCTGAAAACGCCGGAGACGACGGACGAGCTGTACGAGACGCTGATCGCTTTCCGGGATCAGGATCCCACCGGCAACGGACAGAAAGACGAGCTTCCGATGACCGCTCGCGCGGGGCTGTCCGTCGTCACGATGATGAGCGGCTCGTTCGGCCTCGACCAGCAGTTGGGCTATAACATCAATATCGACAACGACCAAGTGCAAATCTGGATGGGCGACGATCGGAATAAGGAAATGCTCATGTACCTGAACAAGCTGTACAAGGAAAAGCTGCTCGATCCGGAGCTGTTCTCGCACAAGGAAGCGGACTTCTTGGCTAAGCAAGGTTCGGGCAAAACCGGATTTTTCTTCGACCAGACGAACAACAACTTCTTGCCTATTCAAGACCAGTACGCAGGGATCGCGCCGCCGGCCGGCCCGCATGGCGACCGTCTGCAGGCCCAGACGGCGCCGATCGCGCGGGATTTCGGGGCCTTCGCCATCACCGACGTCAACAAGTATCCGGAAGCGACGATGCGTTGGATCGATTTTTTCTACAGCGACGAAGGCTCGACGTTGTTAAGATTCGGCAGGGAAGGCGAGCATTACGTGCTGAAGGACGGAATTCCTTACTACACGGACGAGTATTCGACGGCGGAAAACCAGCCGAAGATTACTCCCTATGCAGGAGGCGGCGCGCCTCACATCATCAGCGATCAAGTGGCCTCCTACATTAATCCGCCTCAAGTGCAGGAAGCTCAGAAGCAACTGGATCATTATATGCCGAAGGTCAAGTACGGAGCGCCGATGTTCGACGAGGAGACCGCGCAGCGCGTCAACGTCCTGCGCAACGATATCGACAAGTATTACGAGGAGCAAAGCACGAAATTCATAGCCGGGGCCCTCGGCTTCGACAAATGGGACGAATTCCAAAACACGCTGAAGAAGATGGGACTCAAGGAATTGCAGCGGATTTACCAGGAGGCCTACGACAAGACGAAATAACAAGGTTATGCGCGGTTACGATCGCTAATCGATCCCGCCAATCGTCGGAGCGCCTGAATGTCGGATTTTCAAGGCGCTCCCGATACGGCCGGGATCCGATCAATCGAATCGCATCATCCGGATAAGGAGCAGATTTTCATGGAGAGCGCGCAAGCCGACGCGGCGGTTGCGCTGCCTCGGCGCCCAAGCGGACGAGGCGGCCGCCTGCTTAGACAGATGGCCAAGCGGTACGACCTGTACCTCATGCTGCTGTTGCCGATGGCCTGGTATTTGATTTTTCATTACGGTCCTTTGTACGGACTGCAGATCGCCTTCAAAAACTTCAATCCGGGCAAAGGCATTTTGGGCAGCCCTTGGGTCGGATTCGATCATTTCGAACGTTTTTTCGATTCCTACTATTTCGGAAGACTGCTGTGGAATACGCTGACGATCAATCTTTTATCTCTGCTGATCGCATTCCCGATTCCGATCTTCCTGGCGCTGATCGTCACGGAGATCCGCGGCAAAAGGTTCAGCAAGTGGCTGCAGAACATTACCTATGTCCCGCATTTTATTTCGGTCGTCGTCATCGTCGGCATTCTGACGGTGTTTCTCTCCCCTTCCACCGGGCCGGTCAACAAATTGATCGAGGCGTTCGGCGGAACCCCGGTCCGGTTCATGGAGTCGGCCGGCTGGTTCAAATCGATCTATATCGGCTCGAACATATGGCAGAGCATGGGCTGGCAATCGATTATTTATATTGCCGCGCTGAGCGGGGTCAACCCCGACCTGTACGAGGCGGCGAAAATGGACGGAGCCTCGAGGCTGCGCCGCATCCGGCACGTCTCTCTGCCGGGCATCATTCCCGTCATCGTCATCCTACTCATCCTGGACGTCGGCCATTTTATGAATATCGGGTTCGAGAAAATACTGCTTATGCAAAACAACCTGAATCTGGAGTCCAGCGACGTCATTTCCACGTTCGTCTATACGACCGGGATATTGAAGGGCGAATACAGCTACACTTCCGCGATCGGATTATTCAATTCGCTCATCAATCTGACGCTGCTGCTCCTGGTGAACCGTTTTGCGCGCAAAACGTCGGAGACGAGCTTATGGTAAAGGAGAAGATGCCGTGATGGCCCAGCAAGCATCCCTAAGCCGTTCTTCGGATGACAAGGTGTTCGACGCGGTCGTGTACGCGATCGCCGCCGTCATCATCCTCATCGTGCTGTATCCGCTCATCTTTATCGTAAGCGCCTCGTTCAGCGACCCGGCGAAGGTGCTGTCCGGGGAAGTGTGGCTGCTGCCGAAAGGAATGAACGCGGAAGCCTACTCCAACATTTTGCAGAACGACAAAATCTGGATCGGATACCGCAACACGATTGTTTACGCCTTGGTCGGAACGACGGTTAACCTGATTATGACGATTCTGGCGGCTTACCCGCTGTCGAGGCCGGATCTTCCCGGACGGGGCCCCCTGATGCTGATCATCACGCTCACGATGTTCTTCAGCGGGGGGTTGATCCCGACCTACATGCTGGTCAAGAACCTGGGCATGGTCGATACGATGTGGGCCTTGATCGTCCCGGGCGCCATTGCCACCTATAATCTCATCGTAATGAGAACGTATTTTCAATCCAGCATCCCCTGGGAGCTGCAGGAAGCCGCCCATATGGACGGATGCACCAACTGGAGGCTGCTGCTGAACATTATTTTGCCGCTCTCCAAGCCTATCCTGGCGGTCATGGTGCTGTTCTACGCGGTCGGACACTGGAACTCTTTTTTCGGCGCTTTGATCTATATCCGCAATGAAGCGCTGTATCCGCTTCAACTCGTGCTAAGGGATATTTTGCTGATCAGCCAATCCGACGTGGCGGATAGCGGCATCGGACTGGAAGACAAAATCCTGCTCGCGGAAAGCATCAAATACGCCGTCATCATCGTGTCCAGCCTGCCCGTATTGGTCATGTATCCGTTCGTTCAACGGCATTTCGTCAAAGGAGTCATGATTGGCTCGATTAAAGGATAATCCCTGGGAGGCATAAAAATGACTACGAACGCAACCGTTACCGTCGATTGCAGCCGCGCGAGCGAGCATGCGGTCAACCCTTATCTGTTCGGACATTTCGTTGAGGATATCCGGGATCACATGGAGGCGATGCTTGCTTTTCCCTTGAAGGATATGGATTTCGAAAGCGAATCGGTCACGAAAGCCGAAATTTCCGGAAGCTGGACCGCTTATACGAGCGGGAGAAATACGCAATATGCCCTTGAGGCTCCGGCTCCGAGGCATTCGGGCCGCGCCCAGCGCATTCGAGCGATGAGCGACGACGAGGCGGATGCCGGCGTTGCGCAGAAAGCGGCTTTGAAGGGGCCGATGGATTATGCGGTCAAGGTGGTCGCGCGGGCTTCGGTCGAGCTTCAATTCCTATGGATCGACGCGGTAGACCGACGCACGGAGGAAGTGCTCGGCCGAACCCGTATCGAGCTTGCCGGTCATAACTGGCGGCAATACGAGGCTCGGCTGCCCGTCTCCCGGGCCTGCGCCGACGCGGAGATTCGAGTTTATGTCCCGGCCGATCATCCGAGGTGGCTCGATCATGTGTCTACCGGCATGCTCTGGCTCGACCACGTGTCGTTGCTGCCCGAAGACAGCGTCGGCTTCGTGAAGCGCGAAGTGATCGAGATGACGCGCCCGCTGAACGCCGGCATGATGCGAATCTCGGGCAATTACATCAGCGCGTACCATTGGGAGCACGGCGTCGGTCCCGTTCTCGAGCGGCCGGTGATGTACAACGAAGCCTGGGGCGGGTGGACGAGCAAGTATTTCGGCACGGACGAGTTCATCGCCTTTTGCCGGGAGCTGCAAGTCGAGCCGCTCATCAGCGTGAACGACGGCTCCGGCACGCCGGAAGAGGCCGCGTTATGGATCGAATATTGCAACGGAGGCGTCGATACGCCGATGGGCGCGAAGCGGGCCGCGAACGGTCATCCGGAACCGTACAAGGTGCGGTACTGGGAAATCGGCAACGAGGTGTGGGGGCAGTGGCAGGTCGGGACGTGCACCGCCGAGCAATTCGCGGAACGGTGCGTCGCCTTCGCGCGGGCGATGAAAGAGGCCGATCCTTCCATCCTCCTTCTAGCCTGCGGCCATTACGATCAGGAATGGAACAAGGCGGTGCTCGATATCGCGGGCGAGCACTTCGATTATTTGACGTTGCACCTGTATCACGGTCTCGGCCGGTTCGGCATGGATCGGAATACTCCGGCCGGGGAGCGCTACAAGGCGATGGCGGCGTTCTCCGAATGGACGCGGGAAGACATTCGGCGGACGACGGAGAACATCCGCAGGGAGGCGAAAACAAGCCATGTGAAGCTGGCCGTTACCGAATACAATACGATGTATTACCCGAATACGATCCGCAAGGGGCTGCCGAACGAGCATACGCTCGGAGCCGCGGTCGCCAACGCCGCCAACCTGAACGAGATGCTTCGCGGCAGCGATCAGATCCACATCGGCAGCTTCTCCGATCTGGTGAACGGCTGGCTCGGCGGATGCATCCGCGTGGGGGACTATTATGCCGACCAGTTCCGGGGCAAGCTTCCCGGCTGGAGCGGGCGCCCGCTTACCGTATACGGGACGCCGACCTATGAGGTGCTCAAGCTGTACGCGGGCCGCGACGTTAAACGAATGCTCCCGGTGGATACCGTCTGCGGGACGTTCTCGGTCCGGTCGCCCAAGCCCGCGCCGATTGCGCTCGACGCGCTGCCGGATTTGGACGTAGCGGCCAGCGCGAACGACGACGGGAGCGTCGTTACTCTGTTTATCGTGAACCGCAGCCTGCAGGAGAGGAAGGTCGAGTTGAACCTGCAGCATTTCGAGGCCGGCGAGGAAACGATACTGCATGAGATTACCGGGGACTCTTACGACGATATCAACTCCGTATTCGAGCCGGAACGCGTCGTCTGCACGACGCGCACCGTTCCGGCGGCGGCTTGGCGGGACGGATTCGTCCTCAGGCCGTTTTCGGTATACGCTCTAGAAATCAAGGGCAAGGCATAGAACGGGAGGCAAGGCTTGACATGACTACGAGAGCTTATACGAAGGATTATCCCAGACCCCAATTCGTGCGCGACGACTGGCTGAATTTGAACGGCGAATGGAGCTTCCGCTTCGACGATCTCAACGTCGGCGAGAAGGAGGGGTGGCAAGAGAGGTTTGCAGGCACGCATACGATCAACGTCCCCTATTCCTATGAAACGCCTGCGAGCGGCATCGGATTGGAGGAGTTCCATCCCCGGGTCTGGTACGACCGTGCGGTTTTCGTTCCGCAAGAGGCGAAGGGGAAACGGGTCGTTCTGCATTTTCAGGCGGTCGATTATATCGCCAAGGTCTGGGTGAACGGCGCAATGGCAGGCACGCACCAGGGCGGCTATGCGGCGTTTTCCTTCGACGTTACTCCGTACCTGACGTTCGGAGCGGACAATCGGATCACGGTGAAGGCCGAGGACAGCGCCAGCTGCACTCAGCCTCGGGGCAAGCAGCGCTGGCTCCCGGACAATTTCGAGTGCTTCTACGTTCAAACCACGGGCATCTGGCAGACGGTATGGCTCGAATACGTGGAGGAGCAGCGGTTGGATTCCGTCAAGATGACGCCGGACGTGGACCGCAATACGATTCGTTTCGATTACGAGGTGCACGGAGCGGAAGCGGGCGGAGACTTGAGGCTGGAAGCGATCGTGACGTTAAAAGATAAGCCGGTGAAGCGGGTCAGCCTGGCGGCGGACCGTTCTTGCCTCTCGGTCGAAGTCGACTTGACGAACGAGACGGCCGGTCCATGGAAGAAGTGTCTTTGGTCGCCGCAGCATCCGAACTTGTACGATGTGGAATTCATCCTGCATGCCGATGGCCGGGTCGTAGACCGGGTATTCTCTTATTTCGGAATGAGGAAGGTGTCGATCGAGAACGGCCGGGTACTGCTCAACAACATACCGATTTATCAAAGGCTCATTTTGGACCAGGGCTATTGGACGGACAGCCATTTAACTCCTCCGAGCGAGGAGGCGCTGATCGAGGACATCGACCTGATGCTGAAGATGGGTTATAACGGAGTGCGCAAGCATATGAAAATCGAAGACGCCCGTTTTCTGTATTGGTGCGACGTGAAAGGGCTGCTGGTCTGGTCCGAAATGGCGGCGACGTTCGAATTCCATGACCGGGCGATCGAAGCGTTCTCGAAGGAATGGAT
>JAEZZE010000235.1 GCA_023418755.1 Bacillota bacterium
GATCTGAACCGCGTCCTATTTTTGCAATCTCAGGGATACGTTGTTTTTTTGATTTCGCTGGACGAACTGAAGGAAAATTCGCCGTTTATCCTGTCCATGCTCCGACATTCGCTTGCTCCTTACTTAGCGGCGGCAGTACAGGAACCTCGACCCAAACCGGAGTTTGGGAAAATCGAACGACAATTAATGCGTCATGCCCTGTTGCACCATCGCATCGTTCGTCCTGTCGCAGCCGCCAAGGAGCTTGAACTTCACAAGCAAACTGTCATCAAACATTGCCGCAAGCTGGTTGAGAAAGGGAGGCTTCGAGCCATTCAGACAGGTTCGACGGGGAAAGTCTATCATTACGAGTATATGGGAACGGCGCAGAGTCCGGATTTGCTTTAAGCTGACCGAGCATGTGTGCGTGCGGCCTAGAGTCGCCGGCGGAGGAATTTATTCGCGCCGCGGACATGCTATAATGGATTTATTTAGCTGGAGGAGTCCACAATGGCGGAGCCGCTTAAGGCCATCTATAACGCCTCGTTCTTGAAGGCGTTCGGAGATAAAGTCAAGCAAGCTTACGGAAAATTCGAAGTCGACAGGTTTCTCGCTCTCGTTCTTGACGAGGGGTGGGAAGGACTGGAGCTCAAGCAGAGAATGCGCAGAATTACGGAGAGCCTGCGTCTGACGCTGCCCGCCGATTACGGCCGGGCGCTCGGCGTGCTGGAGGCGATCGCGGACGAGTGCCGGGGCTTCCCCTATTTGTTTTTTCCCGACTTCGTCGAAAAGTACGGGTTGGGCGATTGGGAGAGGTCGGTGCGAGCTTTGGAGAAATTCACCTCCGGCTCCAGCGCCGAATTCGCCGTGCGTCCGTTCATCAAGCTGGACCAGGAGCGAATGATGGCGCAAATGCTGGAATGGAGCGGGCATCTCGACGAGCATGTGCGGAGGCTTGCCAGCGAGGGCTGCCGCCCCCGCCTGCCCTGGGGAGAGGCGCTTGGCGCGCTGAAGCGGGACCCGGCCCCGATTCTGCCGATCCTGGAACGGCTGAAGGCGGATCCGTCGGAATACGTCAGACGCAGCGTGGCGAATAACCTGAACGACATTTCGAAAGACCATCCCCGGGCGGTGCTGGACATCGCGAAAGCTTGGCAGGGCATCGGGGAAGGAACGAATTGGATTATACGCCATGCGTGCAGAGGACTTCTCAAAGCCGCCCATCCCGAGGCGATGGCGTTGTTCGGACTCGCTCCTTGCGAAGACGTCGAGGTGCAAGAGTGGGAAGTGCATCCCGCCGAGCTCTCGATCGGGGAAGCGGTCGAGTTCAGGTACGGCCTCCTCGTCCCCGCCGGAGACGAGGTCAAGCTGAGGATCGAATTGGCCGTGTACTTTCCCCGATCGAACGGCAAGCTGTACCGCAAGCTGTTTAAGCTCAGCGAGAAGATCGTTGCGGGGGGGACGCGCGTCCAAGGAGGGAGGGGCTTCTCCTTCGCGGACTTGTCCACCCGCCGCCATTATCCGGGCGTGCACCGGATGGCGCTCGTCGTGAACGGCCGGGAAGTGGCGGAAGCCCGCGTGGAATTGTCCGAGCCTTCCCGGCAGGGAGGGGCGCAGGCATGACGATCGGCGCCCGCGTGCTGAAGACCGGACTTGCCGTCGCGATCGCCCTGTGGGTCGGCCAATTGATCGGTCTCGAATCCCCGCTTATCGCGGCCATCGCTTCGATTTTCACGATCCAGCCTTCGATCTACCGCTCTTGGATGCAGATGCTTGATCAGGTACAGAGCAACGTACTCGGCGCCGTCATCGCGATCGGCGCCGTATGGCTGGTCGGCAACGCTCCGATTCTTGTCGGGCTCGTCTGCATCGGCGTCATTCTCATCTGCATCCGCTTGAAGGCCGAGGACACGATCGCGTTGACTCTGGTTACCGTCGTCGTCATCATGGAAACCCAGGGTCAAGGCTGGATGGTGGCCTGGGATCGGCTGGCCGCCATCCTGACGGGGATGGTGTCGGCGTTCGCGGTGAACGTCGCCGTCGCCCCGCCCCGACATCGGATGCGTTTCGTGAAGCACGTCGAGGATACGCAAGCGCTGCTGTCCCGGCTGCTTCGCACGGTCATCTCCAACGAACTGAAGGAGAACGTCTACCGGAAGGAACAGAGCGAGCTGCGCACGAAGATCCGCAAGCTGGAGGACCACTACGATATGTTCGCCGAGGAGCGGGTGTGGCGGAAGCAGCCGAGGCTTCAACGCGCCCGGCTGCTCGTCGTGTACAAAGGAATGCTCGCCGCCCTGGAGAGGGGCTATGCGCTGATCGAAGCGGTAGAGGAGCAGTACTGGTCCGTCGAGACGCCGAAATCCTGGAATCGGCTCATCGATCGCGAGATCGAAGCGCTGTGCGGCTACCACGAGCAATTGCTCTGGAAATGGGAAGGGAAGATGAAGACCGGCGCCGTCTCGGCCGCGCCGCCTCCCGAAGCTTCGATGCTGCTGATCGACCTGATCGACGAGCGGGAGAAGGATCAGGCGGCCCGCTCCCGGATGCTGGTCATTACGGGAGCGTTGTACAATTACGAAGAGCGGCTTCGGCGGCTGGACAAGCTGATGGATCAGTGGTTCCAACGCGAGTCCGGGGCCGATGCGGAAGGCGTGGAACGGGAGAGCCCGCTGTTCTCCCGATTCATCGAATAGCTTGAAACCCAAAGCCCGACCGGCGATATTCGCAATCGGTCGGGCTTTGGGTTTATTTTTTCCCCGGAGCGATTTGGCGGCGGGGATGATCGATTTTGCCGATCTTGTCCGTATCGTTCTCCTTGGGAACGAGACGAGGATCGGTTCGGCCTTCGTGATGATTATCGAAGGCGAACTCGGTCAGCGTCCACTCCGTCTCCCCGAGGATAAGATCGGAAGGAAACGCGTCCCCCCGGTTCAGCTTTCGCTCTTGTCCGGCCTCGTTCTCGTAGATTCCGTCCACTTCGACCTTCTCGCCGGACATCGGGTCCATTCTTTTCGATTCGCTCATCGCTCGCGCCCCCTCACAATCCGTGCTTCGGAACGGCGGCTCTGTCGGCTTGGGACTGCAATCGCTTGGCCGCTTCCTTGCCCGCCCCGGTTCGATCCGCCGCCGATTGGGCCTTGCTGGCCGCTTGCTGTTTGTCGGAAGGTTGTTCGCCGGACATGACCATTCCTCCTTAATGACGTTCGAAATGCCCGCTTAGGATTCCACGGCGGGCGAGGGGTTATGCTTGATGGGAAGATTCATGGGGAAGGATGCCGGAGAAGTCAGCGATATTGGTTTTCCAGCTTGCGTCCGCCAAGCCAGAGCAGAGCGATTACGGAGACGGCAAAGACGATGCGCCACGGGTGATCGACCATCGCCTGCAAATCGTGGCCCAGGAAGCTTAACGTGAAGATCATGACGGCCTTGCCCATTCCCATCGCGATCAGAAAGGTGTGCAAAGGCATTCGCGACATCCCGGAGGCGATATTCACGATCACGGAGGGCGAGAACGGAAAGCAGGCGAGCAAGAAGATCGGGGTAAAACCTTTGCGCTCGACGTATCCGAAGAACCTCTCCGATCTCGGAAATCTTGCGCGGATCCGGTCTCCGTAACGATTGCCGAATCGCCGGGCGAGCGAGAAGACGAGCAAGGAACCCGAAACGACTCCGATCCAGGAGTACAGAAAACCGAGCCACATCCCGTAAGCGGCCGCATTGGCGACGACGAAAACGACCAGCGGCAAAACGGGGAGAAGCGCTTCGAGAAAAGGGAGCAAGATGCCGGGCAGCGGTCCGAATTGCGAGTAGCGGTGCAGCAGCTCCTTGATTTCTTCGAGATTGAAATCCATTGAAATAACTCCATTCGACTCGTCCGGCGGACTTGGATGGTTACGCCTCCTTCGCGGCGGACGGCGACGATTCGCCCCTGAACAGCCTGAAGGGGAAGAAAACGTAAAAGGCGCTGATCACGATAAACAGCAGTCCGGCAAGGCCGATCACCGAGGCTTCGCTGTACCGGGTCGCGATCAGCCCTCCGACGACCGGTCCGATCATGCCGCCGATGCCTTCCACCGTGGAAAACACGCCCCATCCCAGCCCTTGCTGGCCCGGGGGAACATAAGCGGCCAGCAACGCGTTCCAGGCGGGAAGAACGGCAGCGTAGGAAACGCCGAGCACGAAAGCCCAGAACAAGGCCAGTCCGAGCGGAGGATGCAAAGTAAGGGCGAACAGCACGAGGCCGAACGCCAGAAAACCGACGATCAGAAACCACTTTTTGCCGAAAGCGTCGGACAGCTTGCCCATCGGGATGAGCCCGATGACCGTGCAGCCTCCGCCGATCATCAACAAGATCGAATAATGGGTCGCCGTCATATCGAGCGCGTTGACCGCGAAGCTCGGAAGAATAGGCAACAGCATGCCCGCTCCGAGCGTCTGCAGCACCATGCCCGGCAGCAGCAGCTTCATCTCGCGCAGACGCGTGCCGAGGATGGACAGCTGTTTGCGGAACGGCACGATGTCGATATGGACGCTTCTCCCTCCTTTGATCAGCAGGGAAAGAAGCCACGCCGCCAACGAGACGCCGACCATGACCCAATAGCTGAGCCGAAGGTCGTAATCCAGCACCAGGTTGATGATGACCGGGCCGCTGCCGAGGCCGACCAGCCATACGGTATACAGAAACCCCATCTGCGTGGCTCGTTGCTCCTCCTTGATCTTCGTCAGGCAGACGATCCACACCGGCGAGATGCCGATTCCGTACAAGGCCGCGGCCGTAATGAACGCCCAGGGAATATCCGCGAATTGCATCGTCGCGATTCCGATCAGGGAGAAGAGCGAACCGACGCTGACGACCGTGCGAACGGACATGCGGTCCAACAAATATCCGATTGCCAGCTTCAGTCCGGTATCCGTGAAATAATGGGCGGTAATGGCCGCCCCGATCACGTCGAGATTAAGTCCCAGAGCCTTGTCCCCGTAGATTGGAAGGAAGCTGATCAGCGCCGCTCCCCTGACGAATTCGATCAAGAACAGAATAATCAGGTAGAGGGGCATTTCCGTGCGCAGCAGAGATTTAAGGGATGACTTGCTCACATCTAGCTCTCCTTTGCATCTCCGGCGAAGCCGGAACTCGGGACGGATCGTCCCGGTGCGGAAACTTTCCGTTGTCGATGGCGGGAACTACTTCCATTATATTCAATTGCCGGACAATATCCAAGGCGATCGTATCCGCGGCGTCCGGTTTTCGCAGCGAATAGATCGCTTGCAGCATCTGTTCGCGAAGCCGGGGCTTCTCGAGACGATCCGCGATAGCTTGCGTCAATTGGCCGATTGATCCGCATACGACGGCGGCTCCTTTGTTTTCCAAATATCGGGCGTTATTGTATTCCTGTCCCGGCACGGGACGATAGAGAAAAATCGGCAGACCTGCGGCGATCGCCTCCGACAACGTCAACCCGCCCGGTTTGGTCACGATGCAGGAGGCGATCGCCATCCAATCCTGCATTCGCTCCACGTAGCCGAGAATCGTCGCGCGGGGATCGTCTCCGAGCTGCTCCTCGAGCGATTGGCGAAGCGCCCGGTTGCGGCCGCATATGACGACGACCCGCGCGCCGCAGCGCCGGGACAGGCTTCGGCAAAGCTCCGCCGCGCGGGCCGGAGCCATTCCGGCGTTCGCCATGACCAGAATGGTCGCTTTTCCGACGAGGGTGCCCGTTCCGGACTTTGCCGACTGGAACTCGGAACGAATCGGAATGCCCGTCGCGGCTATCCGCCCCTGGTCGATCCCCAGTTCGCAGAGCTGCCGGAGCATGTCGTCCGTCGCGACGTAATACTTGTCGGTGTCCGGGTGCACCCAGCGCAAATGCAGGTCGAAATCGGTAATGACGTTAAACATCGGGATTTTTCGGCGTATTCGATGCATGACTTGCGAGCAGGCCAGCGTAGGAAACGTATGGACGATGGCGTCCGGCCGTTCGCTCTCCACCATTTTAAGCAATGCGGGCACTCCGAACGAATGCAGCCACGAAGCCAGCAGGGAGTCCGGCTTCATCGTTTTCGTGCGTTGGTATACCCAGCCGTAAGCCTGGGGCAGCACGGTATAGCTCTTGTGGTAGACGAAACGGCTGACCCCGTTGATCAGGGGATGCGATTCCTCCAGCAGATCGACGAGCTTGACCTCGACGCGTCCGAGCTTGGCGAAGCTCTGTCGGAGCGCGGAAGCCGCCTGCCAGTGCCCTTCCCCGAAACGGGCGTACAAAATGAAGATTTTGAGCGGGTTATCCACGGTGCTCGCACCTCGCATTGTCTGGTTAGTCGAAACGATCGTTCTCCCTCCACTGTACCCCCGAAGTGTAAATCCGGGATAAAGCTTCGGAGAAGGCACGTCAAAACTGTTGAAAACCCGTACTTATTATTTTGGGCGAACGGGGCTTTCGTTATGCGGCGCGGCGCGAAAAATCGGGAATTCTCGGCGCGGCCTTTCACCAGACAATGCGAAGCGAATCAAACGAGCTGCGGGCGCGTAGTTTTAGATCAGCAGATTAAACAGCAGCGGGTCCTTGTTGAGCTCGATGAACTGGAACCCTTTGTTCCGCATCCGATCCAGCAGATCTTCGTAATCCTCCGGGCTTTTGAGCTCGATGCCGACGAGCGCCGGGCCGTTCTCCTTGTTATGCTTTTTCGTATACTCGAATTGGACGATATCGTCGCTCGGGCCCAGCACGTCGTCCAGAAACTCGCGCAGCGCTCCCGCCCGCTGAGGGAAGTTGATCATGAAATAATGCTTCAGTCCTTCGTAAATCAACGAACGCTCCTTGATTTCCTGCATACGATCGATATCGTTGTTGCCTCCGCTGATGACGCAGACGACGTTCTTGCCGCGCAGCGCCTCCGGGTCCATCGCCGAGAGCGCGGCGACGGTAAGCGCCCCGGCGGGCTCGGCTACGATCGCATGCTCGTTGTACAGCTCCAGAATCGTCGTGCACACCCGTCCTTCCGGCACGACGACGGTGTCGTCCAACAGCCCGCGGCAAATGGCGTACGTCAATTCGCCGACCCGCTTGACCGCGGCTCCGTCCACGAATTTATCTATCTCCGTTAACGTAACGACTTTTTGCTCCTCGAAAGCCCTACGCATGGAGGGAGCGCCCTCCGGCTCGACGCCGACGATTCGGGTCGAGGGGCTGACGGCCTTGATATACGTCGAGACGCCCGCCGCCAAGCCGCCCCCGCCGATCGTTACGAAGAGCAGATCGATGGATGGAGCGCCGCCTTCGGTGATTTCCTTGCCGATCGTGGCGTTGCCCGCGACGATCCGGGGATCGTCGAACGGATGGACGAACGGCAGCCCTTCCCGCTCGCTGACGCTCACCGCTTCCGCGTAGGCGTCGTCGAACGTGTCTCCGATCAAGCGGATGTCGACCTTGTCTCCTCCGAACAGCTTCACCTGGTTGATTTTCTGCCTGGGGGTCGTGGCCGGCATGAAGACGATGCCGGGAATGTCCAATTTGCGGCACGAATAGGCGACGCCTTGGGCGTGGTTGCCCGCGCTCGCGCAGACGACGCCGCGCATTCTCTCTTCCGCTGGAAGAGAAGCGATCAAATAATAGGCGCCGCGGATTTTGAAGGAACGGACGACCTGCTGGTCCTCGCGTTTCAGATAGACGTTGCAGCCGAATTTAGCGGACAGCGCAGGGTTGAATTGAAGCGGCGTAGGGGCAATTACGTCCTGAAGAACGCGGTGAGCGTTCAAAATATCAGCTAGCGGTACGGCAAAGCCGTCAGAGCGATCGTTCATTGCAATCATCCTTTCTGGCCATATCGGCGTATAAACATATAAGTGCGAGTTCAAAAAGTCCGGTTTTCAGCACCGAGGCTGGTCGTTCGCCTGACGGCGAACTGCTCGCCCATGCATCCGGGAAGGTTGGACGAAGACCGTGATGAGGAACGGAGTGTAGGCAAACCTACATGAGTACCGGAAGATCCGGCTGAGTTCAAGATTCGATGTCGAATCCGCTTCCCGATCCTCTTCGTGATCAAAATTGGACTTTTTGAAGAACCTCTATTAAGAATATAAAAAAACCGCCCCTGAAAAGGGACGGATCGTTCTCCGTGTTACCACCCTCGTTCCCGGCTTGCAGTCGAAAGAATGCAACGTCGGGCGCTCGCTTGTCGTATAGTGTATATACGACTTCCCGTAACGGGGGAACCGTCGGCGCCTATGAAGACTCGATTCGGCGCCGCTTCTCGGGGAGGATATCGTACCGGGTTTCAACCGTCGGCTCTCAGCGGCGCGCCGACTCTCTGGAGATCGAAAGGTCCGGACAACTTGTTCCCGTCGTTGAATTTATTTATTGTTATACGCCTCTCTAATCCCGAAGTCAACCCTTAAGGAGATTGCGATGAAAAAATTGCTGATCGGTCTGTTCGTGCTCGTCTTCCTTGCCGTTATCGCGGGGGTCGGAGCGATCTATTACGTGAAACCGGATAAAACCCTGGATCTGTCCTACCACGAAGTGCCTCTTAAAGACCGGGCGATCAACATGGCCCGAAGAATGTCGCTGGAGCTGATCCTGACCGACGACGACTTGCAAAATCTGGCCAAGAAATCGATCGTCGAAAATCCGGAAGTCGAGCGGGATATCGTCGTGACCGGCGCGGAGTTTACGTTGGAGGGAGACCGTCTGATCGCCGATTTGAACGTTCTCTGGAAGGATTGGGTTCCCGCCAACCTGCAAATTACGTACCGCTTGCGCTGGCAGGACCCGAACGTGATCGCCGACGTCCTGGAGGCGAGGATGAAAGACGTGCCCCTGCCGAAAGCGATGCTGGCCAGCCGGGTGATCCCGATCGCTTCGGAGCTGCCCAAGCCGCTGAAAATCGAAAACGTGAAATTCGAACGGGGGGAAGTCGCTGTGATGTTCCGGAAGCCGGGCCTCAAGGACCTGCAGGAGCTGATCGGCGGGTAACTCCGAATAAAATTTCGGCATTTGCGGCGGACGAGCCGAACAAGCTGGTATAATAGACTAGATTTATAAGGGAGCAATCATTACATACGGAAAGAGGGTGCGACAGTTGAAACGTTTGGCAATCGCGTTGTTCTCGGCAGTAATGGCGTTTGCGACGGCGGGCTCCGCTTCCGCCGCGACCGCCGCCAAGCCCTCCGCCGTCAAGGTCCTGGTCAACGGCGAAGCCGTCGACGTCGTCGGCGGTTTGCTTATCGAGAAGGGCAAGAGCTATATCGAGTATGCCGCGCTCTTCGAAGCGCTCGGCTACGGCACGGATTTGGATTCTTCCACGCAAATTCTATACGCCGAATCGGAAGATTACGAGATCCAGGCTTCGGCCGAGGCGGACATTGCCATCGTGAACGGCCGGACGGTTCCGAGCACGGGCGAGATCATCGAGCGCGGCGGCCGGACGCTGATCGGAGTTCGCTTCGCGGGAACGCTGACCAACCACAAAGTGCTGTGGAACGGCGGCGATAAGACGATTTCGCTCGTATTCCAAGGTCCGACGGCGGCCGATAAAGCCTTGGTGAACGAGCTGTTCGGCAAGATGCTGCTCGTAGAGGCCGCGAGAGATGCCGAAGGAATCGTCCGATTGATGGCGGACGACACGATCATGGATTTGGACGAGGTTCGGGAGAACTTCCAAAGGACCGCAACGAAGACGAACATCGCCGACCTGAAAATTCAATCTTTCGGTCCCAAGGAAGCCGTCGTTCTTGTCGTAGAGGATACGAAAAAGGTAAGCGGCGATTTTTATCCGGACAACCTTGCGCAGATTCGCTACACGCTTCATAAAGATTCGGCGGGCGACTGGAAAATCTTTAACGTCGAAGTGCTGGGACTGGAATACACGAATATTCCGGGGCTATTCGAGCAGCAAGCGAAGCTGCCGGAAGCCGACAAAGCCGCGATCGGCAAAACGTTCGAGGATCAAGTGAAGGCCGCCAACGAGAAAGACGTCGAGGCCTACGTCGCGACGCTGGCCGACTTTCCGGAGAAGGACCAGTTAAAGGACCAGCT
>JAEZZE010000267.1 GCA_023418755.1 Bacillota bacterium
CGAGAACCCGGAGGAGGTCATGGCCGGCATCGAGCGGGAGCTCGAAGCCTTCTGCGCCGGGAAGGGGATTCGCGCGGAGGTGGAGCGGCTGCTGCTGGATTACGCGCTCGCGACTCCCCATGACGCGGGAATCGTGGGAGCCGCCAAGGCCGCGGCGGAGCGCCTGGGGCTTCCGGTCGGCCTCCACGGCGAAACCTACGGGAGCGATGCGAGCAAGCTGCAGGGCATCAAGGGAATTCCTTCGATCGTATACGGACCGGGGTCCATCGATCAGGCGCATTCTCCCGAAGAGTGGGTGCCCGTGTCGGAAGTCGAAGAGGCGGCGCGTTTCTACGTCGAACTGGCCCGGTCTTTCCGGGCATGATCGTCACCTAAGAAAGCGATGGAGGGACAACCGATGAACAAGGAAATCATTTTAACCGAGCGGGCGCCGATGCCGGCGGGAAGCTATTCGCAGGCGGTTAAATACGGCAATCTGATCTACGTCGCGGGCACGTGCCCGTTCGAGCTCGGCTCCAAGACGGTGAAGTACCCCGGCGATATGGGCAAGCAGACGACGTTGGTGCTGGAGTATATCGGCCGCATTTTGGAGGCTGCCGGATCGTCGCTCGACCAAGTGCTGAAGGTCACCGCTTTTATCGACGATCTGGATCGGTTCGCGGAATACGACGAAGCCTATTCGGCGTTCTTCAAGGTCGATCCGCCCGCGCGCAGCACGGTGGAGATCGGCAAGTTCCCGCCTGGCATGCGCGTGGAAATCGAATGCATCGCCGGCATCGGCAATTAACGGCGAAACGGGAGCGGACGGCGGATGAACATTAGCGAACGCGTATATTTGGTAGGAAGCGGAAAGTACGGCATGGAATTGAGCGAGTCCATGGACTGCAACGTCTATTTGCTGGACGGCGGGACGGAGTGCGCCTTGATCGACGCCGGGGGAGGAATCGAGCCGGAGCGGATCGTGGCCAACATCGAGCGAAGCGGATTCGCGATGGAACGGGTCCGATATTTGCTGCTCACGCACGTTCATGGCGATCACGCGGCGGGAGCCGCCTATTTTCGCGGCCGATACGGGCTGGAGGTCATCGCTTCGAAGGAAGCGGCTCCGTGGCTCGAGGCGGGGGACATGGACAAGACGAGCCTGAACCACGCCAAACGCGGCGGCGTATACGATCCGGAATTTTCTTTCCCGGCTTGCCCCGTATCGAGGAGCGTCGACGAGGGAGACGCGATCCCCGTCGGCGATATCGAGCTCCGGGTCGTCGACAGCCCGGGCCATGCCCGGGGACATATCAGCTTTTTGTGGGATGCGGGGAAAGGGGCGCGGAGCCTGTTCGCGGGGGACGCCGTTTTTGCCGGAGGCAAAGTCGTCCTGCAGTATGTCTGGGATTGCAATATCGAAGAGTATGCCCGCACGATCGAGAAGCTGCATCGGCTGGACGTCGATCGTCTGTATCCCGGGCACGGCCCGTTCTTGCTGTCGAACGCCGGCCGGCATATCGGGAAAGCGCACGACTGCTTCGGCCGGCTGGAGCTGCCGCCGAATTTATAGACGACGCGAACGGCGATCCGCGCCGGAAGGGAAGGTTTTAATGATGGAAGCATTGTGGGATAAGAACGATTTTATCGGCCTGGACCGAAGCTCGTGGTTTTTCTGCGGGGCGGAGGCGCCCGTGTACCGGAAGGTGCTGGAGGCCGTTACGGAATATATGCTCGCCCGCTCGATGGGGCCCGGGGGACGCGAACGGAACGCGGAGACGGAATGGGCCTGCAAAACCAACTTGGCCCGGCTGTTCGGGGGGAGCGCGGAGAACGTCGCCCTGATGTCGAACTCTTCGGAGGCGATCTCGATGGTCGCGCAGGCGCTGCCTATGCGTCCGGGAGACAACGTCGTCATCCATAATCTCGAGTTTCCTTCGGGAGTTCTTCCTTGGCTGGCCCTGAAGCGGCAGGGCGTGGAAGTCCGGGTCGCGAAGCACAGCAATTGGGGAATGGAGACGAACGCGATTATGGATCTGGTCGACGAACGCACCCGATTGGTCATGACGAGCCATGTCAGCTACTTGTCGGGTACGAGGATCGATTACGTCAAGCTTTACGATGAGCTTCGGAAGACGAACGCCTTGATGCTGCTGGACGCGACTCAATCGCTGGGCGTCGTGCCGGTGGATATCCGGCACGCGGACATTCTCGTGTGCAGCTCCTATAAGTGGCTGCTGTCCACGCACGGGGCGGGCATTCTGGCGCTTAATCCGGGACGTTCCGAAGAGCTCGTTCCGACTTACGTCGGTTGGAGAAGCGTCGCGGGATCCCCCGGGGAGGACAGATTCGCTTCTTACGCGGTCCATTCCGACGCCAGGCGTTTCGAGCTTGGCTATCCGAGCTATCCGACCGTCTACGCGCTCGAGCGCGCCACGCGGCTGCTGCTGGAAACCGGCATCGACAGGATCGAGCGCCATGTTCTGTCTTTGGGCGCGCAGCTGATCGAGCGGTTAAGCTCCCTTGGGCTGCGGGTCATGACGCCGGGAGATCCCGAACGACGCGCAGGCAATATCAGCTTCGCGCACGGAGGCGCGGAACGGATCGCCGATCGGTTGGCCGCCCGGAACGTCTACGTAATGGGCGGGGACGAGCGCGTGCGCGCTTCGATTCACGCCTTTAACGATTCGGCGGACATCCGCCGGTTGGCCAATCTGCTAACGGTCGAGCTCGAAGAAGATGAGGCGGCGGAGACGGGCATGGACCATTCGAATTGAGATCGCCGCATGGATCGGAGGAGAAACCCATTATGCAAGCACTTGTATGGACGGCCGCGGAGAACATGGAGTATACGGCTTCTCGCGACAAGCCCGTGGCGGGCGAGGACGAAGTTCTGATTCGGGTGGAGGCGGTCGGCATCTGCGGATCGGAAATCGAAGGTTATTTGGGCCATAACAGTTTGCGCGTTCCGCCGCTGGTCATGGGGCACGAGTTTTGCGGAAGGATCGTCGAGCTGGGCGGCCGCGCGGCCGGACTCGGCATCGGCATCGGTCAGAAGGCGGTCGTCAACCCGCTGCGCCATTGCGGAGCGTGCGCCGCCTGCCGCAAAGGGAATACGCAGCTTTGCGCCGTTCGCCGAATCGTAGGCATTCATAGTCCGGGGGCGTTCGGCGAATACGTGGCCGTGCCCGCGGCCAGCGTCGTTCCGGTGCCGGAGAGCCTCGATCCGTTCCGCGCCGCGCTTGCCGAGCCGCTTGCCTGTTCGCTGCGCGCGACCCGGCGGGCGATGCAGCGCCATTCCTTCGCCAACGTCGTCGTGTTCGGAGCCGGCGGGATCGGCATTCTGTGCGCCAAGACGGCGAAGCTGCTCGGCGCGGAACGGGTCATCATGCTCGATACGCAGGACGAGCGCCTTAGCATGGCGGCTCGGGTCGCGGCGGACGCAACGATCAATCCGCGGTCCGCGGACATCAAGGAAGAGATCGGCCGCATCGCGGGGGAGAAGGGCGTGGACGTCGTCATCGACGCGGCCGGCTTCCAGCCTACGCGCTCGGCCGCCATGTCGATCGTCAATGCCGGAGGCACGGTGATGAATATCGGGCTGGGCATCGACGACACGGTGCTGCCGATCAACGTCCAGATTCGCGGCGAAATCGAACTGCTTGGTTCCTTCTGCTACAACGAGCGGGATTTTCGCGACGCCGTTGACCTGCTGATCAATGGCAGCGTCACCGAGGAGGGTTGGACGGAGATCCGTCCGCTCTCGGCCGGCGCGGGAGCGTTCCGGGATTTGGTCGGAGGGCGCGTGAAGTCGGGCAAAATTTTTCTGGCTATGGGCGGTGAACGGGCATGAAGAAGTTAAAAGTCGGCATTATCGGCCTCGGAAGCTGGGGCCTGAGCCATCTGGAAGCGTACGGTCAGCTGCCGTTCGCGGAGGTCGCGGCCGTATGCGACGCGAATTCCGAACGGCTGCGCATCGCTCGGGAGCAGTACCGGGTGCCCAACGTCTATTCCGATACCGAGGCTATGCTGGCCGGGGAGCCGGACATCGAGCTGATCAGCGTCGTCACCTACGAGCGCAACCATCTGCAGCCGACCCTGCAGGCCCTCCGGGCGGGCAAGCACGTGATCGTCGAGAAGCCGGTTACGACGGTTCCCGAGGAGGCCGAACGGATGCTGGCCGCTTCCCGGGAGTACGGCCGCCATGTCGTTCCCGGCCACTTGCTCCGATTCGAGCCCAAGTATGCGGAGATCAAGCAGATTATCGAGGACGGACGGATCGGAAAGCCCGTCAGCATCTACCTGAAGAGATCCCGGGAAAACGGCCTGTTCGCGACGTACCGCCGTACGCATACCGTCTACGAATTGATGGTTCACGATTTGGACCAGGCGATCTGGTATGCGGGCAGCAAAGTAAAAAAAGTGTACGCGACGGGCTGTTCGGTTACGGGAGAGGAGTCGCCGGAAGTGCTCTGGGCGCAGCTGCAGTTCGAGAACGGAGCGGTGGCCGTGCTGCACAGCAATTGGATGACGCCGGATGCCGCGGGCATCGCCATCAACGATTATACGGAGGTCATCGGAGAAACGGGCATCGCGCATTTCGATACGGGCCTTGCGGGCGTGCAAGCGTGGACCGGAACCGGCCGGGGGACGACGGACGTCTCGATTCACCACCGGCAGCACGGCCGGGTCATCGGCTGTCTCGCCGATCAATTGAACTACGTCGGACAATGCATTCTGTACGGTCGCGCTCCGACCGCGGTTTCCTTCGAGGACGCGCTTCACGGGGTCGAGGTCGCGGACGCGATCGTCAAGTCCTCGCGGCAGGGGAAAGAGATTTTGCTCTAAACGTTCGCGGCGGCCCGGGAGAGCCGACGATTTCCAAATCACGGATCGAAGGAAAGGAAGAAGCGGTTGTGAGACTGGTACAATTTACGAAACGCGCGGAACCGGGAGGAGAACCGAGACTGGGCGTATGGCGGGAGGACGGACGGGTCGCGGCGGTGCGCGACGCGACTACGATGAAGGCGTGGATCGAGCGTACGGCGGCAAGCGGGGACCCCGCCGGGCTTCATCGCGCGCTGGCCGATTACGCGGAAGAGCTTTACGAATTCGGGGATATCCGGCTGGAGGCCCCGATCCATAATCCCGAGAAAATGATTTTCGTAGGCCTGAATTATTACGATCACGCGGCCGAGTCGAATATGGCGGTGCCCGAGGTGCCGGTGCTTTTTCCGAAGTACGCGAATTCGATCGTCGGCCCCGAGGACGACGTGATCATTCCCGAGGAAGTCTCCCAGTGCGACTATGAAGTCGAACTGGCGGTCGTGATCGGTAGAAAAACGAAACGGGTATCCCCCGCCGAAGCGATGGAAGCCGTGTTCGGATATACGATCGTCAACGACGTCAGCGCCAGGGATATTCAATTGACCGAGGGACAGTGGACCCGCGGGAAGGCGATCGATACATTCGCTCCAATGGGCCCCTGCATTGTGACGAAGGACGCGATCGTCGACCCGGGCGAACTGGATTTGTCGCTGATCCTGAACGGCTCCGCGATGCAGCAGGCCAATACGAGAGATCTTATCTTCGACATTCCTTATTTGATTTCGTTCCTTTCGCGCACGATGACGCTGATGCCCGGCGACATCGTCAGCACCGGTACTCCGCCCGGAGTCGGGTTGGGACGCAAGCCTCCGGTATGGCTGGAGGACGGGGACGTGACGGAGGCCCGCGTACAGGGAATCGGCTCGCTGCGCAATCGCTACGTCCGGGAGCCGAAGGAGTCTGACCCGCGGGCTTAAGCGGCAGGGAGGAATGGAATTGAACGGATTTCGCTTCAAAATCGGCTATAAGATTACCGTCGGCTATATCGTTTTGCTGCTCTTTCTGGGAGCTTCGCTGCTCGTCGTGTCGGGAACGATCCGATCGCTCCAGAGCGAGATCGAGTCGCTTTCCAACCGGGATCTCCGCATTCACGAAACGACTCACCTGCTCGACAAATACGCCGCGAACATGGAAACGGCCCTGTACCGGGAAATCATCGCCGGCGACAAAGTCGATCTCGGGACTTACGAAGGGGAGAAAGCGAAATGGCAGCGCGAATACGACGCGCTGAAAGCGCTGTTCGAAGGCAATGCGGACCAAACGAACCGTCTGACCGGCGTGGCCGGGGCGATGGAGCGTTGGTACGCGGTTTCCGACAAGGCCGCGGAGACGTTGTCCTATAAGAGCAACCCTTCGGAAGCCGTCGGCTTTTTCGCGGAAAATCCGGGGAAGCAAGCGATGACGGGAATGAAGGAGCAGCTCTCGCGGCTGCGCCAATCCGAGAAGTACGTCACGGAGAAGCGCGTCGCGTCTTTGATCGGCGCCAACGATAGCCTGCGCACGCTGCTCTACGCAACGGCCGCTGTGATGGCGGCGCTGACGATCGCGTTCTCCTGGACGATCTCCCGCAACATTACCCGCAATATTAAGCGGGTAACGTCCGCGCTCGCCGATATCGCGCATTCCGGAGGCGATTTAACCCGGCGCGTCGCGGTCAAGGCATCCGACGAGACGCGGGAGCTGGGAGAAGAAACGAACAAGCTGCTGGCCTCCATGCAGACGATGATGCGCCTGATCCAGGGACAGGCTTCGCGGCTTTACGCCGTGTCCGAACAGGTCGGGGACGGCACCGCGGGAACGGTCAAGATCAACGGGGAAGTCATTCAGGCCGTCCGCAAAGTGGCGGCGGGGGCGGAAAACCAGGTTTCCCAGACGGAAGAAATCACTGCCGTCATGCAGGAAAACATGAGCGGGCTGGAGCTTGCCGCGAGCGGCACCCGGCAGGTCGCGGAGCTGGCGAGAACGACGCAGGCCGCCGCGGAGAGCGGGAGCCGGAATCTAGACCAGACGCGCGAGGAAGTCGCGAAGATCGACCGGGCGTTCACGGACATCCAGCAAAGCGTCCTGCAGCTGTCGGAGCAGTCCGGGCAAATTCTCGGGATTGTAGAATACATGGGCGACATCTCTACGAAAACGAATCTGCTCTCGCTTAACGCGACGATCGAAGCCGCCCGCGCGGGCGAGCACGGCCGGGGCTTCGGAGTCGTCGCGGCGGAAATTCGCAAGCTGGCCGATCAAACGGCAAGGTCGGCGGGCAATATCGAAGAGACCCTCAAACGCATGAACGGAGACGTCGAGACGATCGTCCGCTTGATCGAAGATAGCTCGAAAACGGTATATGACGGAACGACCGCCATCCGCGAAGCGGAGACGAACGTCCGGCAGATCGTCGGCAACGTAGACTCTCTGACCGCGCAGATCATCGAAACCGCGTCTTCCATCGGCCAAATCGCGTCCGGCAGCGGGAACGTCGTGCGCTCTGCCGAAGAGGTCGGGCGGATCACGGAGGAGACGTCCGCGTTCACGGAACAGATGTCGGCGATGGCGGAGGAGCAGACGGCGGTTTTGAACGAATTGGCGCGCACTTCCCGGCAACTGCTCGAAGTGTCCGAATCGCTGAGGGAAGCGGTCGGTCATTTTAAAGTGGACGACGACTCCGGGATTTCCGCGTCTTCCCGTCCGTCCGAATAAACCAAGGGGCTGTCCCACAAAAAAGCAGAGACGTACGAATGGATTGTCGATGAGTGAACGTTCCGTGCATCTATCTCCTTCCGATGCTATACGATCCTGAAATTGGAATGGTTAACCCGTGACAGGGTAATTTCAGGACCGTATGAGGCAGTCTCCAGGAGATAGATGCACTTCTCGATTCTTCGATAATCTTGTACGACCCTGCTTCAGGGACAGCCCCTTGGCGTTATTGGACGAGCTGACGATTAAATCGCGTTAGGAACGCCGATGCCCGGATCGACGTCCGCTTCGTAGTCGACGCCGTCCGTCTCGAAGCCGAACAGCTGGAAGAATTCGCGCCGGTAACCTTCCAGATCGGTCAGCTCGTAGATGTTGGCCGTCTCGATCCGGCTCCAGATGTCGGCCACTTCCTTTTGAACGTCCTCTCTCATCTCCCAATCGTCGATCCGGATGCGGCCTTCCTCGTCCACCGGCACGCTATCCCCGCCGGAAAAATAGAGGCGGTCGGCGAACAGACGATACATCTGCTCGATGCACCCTTCGTGGATGCCTTTCTCCTTCATGACTTTGTACAGCGCCGAGATATAGAGCGGCACGACCGGAATCGCCGAGCTGGATTGCGTCACGAGCGCTTTGCCGACCGTGACGTAAGCCCGTCCGCCGCCGGCCGCCAGCTGTTCGCTCAGGCGCTTCGCCGTCGCTTCCAGATGGTCCTTTGCCCGTCCGATCGAACCTTGGCGGTAGATCGCCTGAGTCAACTCCGGCCCGATGTAGGAGTACGAGACCGTCGTCGCGTCCGGCGCCAGCACGCCGCCTTCCCGCAACGCATCGATCCACATTTGCCAATCGTCTCCGCCCATAACGTCGACGGTTCCTAGAATTTCCTCTTCCGTAGCCGGCTCCAGCGTTACCAGGCTCACTTCCCCGTCGTGGAAATTGACGGTTTTATTCGTATAGGACTGTCCGATCGGCTTGAGCACCGACGTGGAAGTCTCTCCAGTGCGCGGATTCGTGCGCCGAGCGGTAGCTACGCTATAGATGACCAGATCGACCTGTCCGAGTTCCTTGCGGATCAGCTCGACCGCTTTCGTCTTCGTCTCGTCCGCGAACGCGTCTCCCGTGACGCTGAACGATTTCAGCCCGGCCTCTTGAGCCGCCGTCTCGAAAGCCGCGGAATTGTACCAGCCCGCGGAAGCGGTTCTTCCCCCGGAGCGTTCGCCTTGCCGGTAGACGCCGACGGTATTGGCGCGCGCGCCGAATGCGGCTACGATACGGGCCGCAAGGCCGTAGCCTGCCGACGCGCCGATGACGAGCGCATTGCGGGGGCCTTGGATCGCGGGTCTGGCCTGAACGTATTCGATTTGCCGGCGGACTTGCTCGGCGCAGCCTTGGGGGTGCGCGGTCGTGCAGATAAAGCCGCGAGTTCTTGGTTTGATGATCATTGTGCGTCTTATTCCCTTCTATGCTCGATTGCCATAACGTCTATTTTAACGAATTTTCGCGCAAACGGAAACTCCGCGGGACGAACCCGTCCGGCCTTTCGTTCTACCTTTTCCGTCGAAAATGAAAGTTTAAGAGAAAATTAAGGATAACGCGGCCCCGATTGGATACTCTAGTAAAAGGAACGGACTTATGTCAATCCAAAACGGGAGCAGGAAAACCATATGAACGTCATGAATCGGGAGGCGTCGGCCGTACGGGTCCGGGCGGGGACAAGGCGGCGCAAAAAAGGGCGGGCGTTGCTAATGGCACTGGCCGCCGCTGCCGGCATTTATACGCTGCTGGAATTCAAGATGATAGAGAGGCTGCTGCCGGTCGAGTGGTTTCGCGAGGCGACGCCCGTAACGGGGCTGCATCCGGTCGTGGCCGAGAAGCGGGACCTGCTCGTCGAGCAGAGCAAGGCTATCGGCATAGACGTCTTGATTACCGACGGTTTTCGCAGCGAGGAGGAGCAGAACGCCCTGTATCGGAAGGGCCGCGGCGAGGAAGGGGCGATCGTCACGCAGGTAAAGGGAGGAGGCTCCTATCACAACTACGGACTCGCGATCGATTTCGCGCTGCGGGTCCCGGGCGGGGACGTCATTTGGGATCTCAAGTACGACGGTAACGGCAACGGCATATCGGACTGGATGGAGGTCGTGTCCCTGGCCAAGAAGCTCGGGTTTGCATGGGGCGGAGATTGGGAGTCGTTTCCCGATTACCCTCATTTGCAGATGGACTTCGGTTATTCGATCGGTGAGCTCCAGAGGGGCTGGCGTCCCCCGCAGCAGCCTGAATAGCGCGAATTCCGACAATCATTTCCATTGATTCCGCCGAAAGCGGAACGATTGGGGCTGTCCCATAAGCAGGATTGCTTAAGATAATCGATATGCAAAAAATGGGTGCATACCCTTGCGCCTTGTTCGTCGGTTATCTTTTAGAGCAACATGCTTGGCTTACGGACAGCCCTTTTTGGTGTCGAATCTTGCGAATTTTCGAATGCTTATTCGCCTCCGGATCGAGTATAATGGATATATTCATATGAACAGGGAGGATTTACCTTGGACCATCATCAACACGATTCCCAGCGTTTCGACTATATTCCGCCGCCCCCCTACTCGCCGCCGAAGACGAACGGCAAGTCCATCGCGGCTCTCGTGCTAGGAATTCTGGCTATCGTAGTTCCTTACTTAGGGTTTCTGATCGGAATCGTCGCCATCGTTTTCGCGTCGCTGTCGCTGAAGGAAATCAAGAGGAAGCAAGAACAGGGGCGCGGCATGGCGATCGCGGGACTCGTCTGCGGAATCGTCGGCACGGCGCTTTACGCGATTATTATTCTGTTTGTATTGATCGCTTTTGTCACCTTTGCCGGAATGGGCTCTTCCTTCGCATAGAGACGAAAAAGGAGAAGATGAATGGTCACGACGACGCGCTCGCGTTTTCAATACGGTTTTCCCGTGATTGCCTGTTTGATCGTTGCCGCGAATTTGGGGACTTTGCGTCTGTTTTCGCTGAGCGAAGAGGAGCCATTGCTCGTCTATGCCGCGATGGTCGACTTCATGCTCGTGATTCCGCTGCTGTACTGGTTGATGGTGCTGCGCCGCCGCGGCCGTTCGATCGCGGGCGTCATGGCTCTGCCTTTGCTTGGAGCGGGAGCGGTCTGGCTGATCGCGCCGAAGGAGCAAAGGGCGTTGGTGTGGGGGGCGGCATGGCCGGTCGAGGCGGTTATCGTGCTGGCGGAGCTCGCTTTCGTGATCTTCGAAGCGCGAATCGCCTACAGGCTGATCAAAGGCTTTCGAGCCGCCGCCCGGGAAGAGAAAGATACGCTGGAGGCTTGGAGGATCGCGCTGCGAGGCGGATCGGGCGGAGGTAAGCTGGCCTCGCTGGCGCTTCACGACATTTCCTTGGTCTATTACCTGCTGTTCTCTTGGAGGAAACGCAAGGAGAAGACGGACGTCGGCCCGGAGCCGAGCTTCACCTATCATAAAAGCACGAGCCAGATTCTGTACGCCGCCATCTTGACCAAGCTAATCGTGTTCGAAGGCGTGGTCATTCACCTGCTCGTCATGCAGTGGTCGCATTGGGCCGCATGGATCCTGACGATCGCCGATCTGTGGCTTCTTGCCTTGATCTGGGGGGATTGCCGCGCATCCGTCCTTCAACCGGTGAGATTGAGGGAGGGTTATTTGCGTTTGCGATACGGCCTGCGTATTCAGGCGGACATTCCGCTGGCTTCGATCGCCGGCGTCGAGAGCTCGAGGGAGTACCGTCCGGATGCGCGCGAGATGGAGCAGGCCCTCGGACCCGTCTTCGGTACGCCTAACGTTTGCATCGAGCTGAACCGGGAGACGGGGGCGGAAGGCGTGCTGTTTTTCCCCAAGCCGGTGACCCGACTGTATTTGGCGTTGGACGAACCCGACGCTTTCGTTCGGGAGCTGGAAGAACGTCTGCGGTCTTGATCTTACAAAGATGAGCTATTCCCGGCGGATGACGAGGAATAGCTCTTCGCTTTTATTGCTTCTTCTCCAGCTCGGAGTGGAAATAATCGCGCAGCTCGGCCGCTTTGCGCGGATCGGTCAGCGGAATCTTCTCCCCAAGATAGCTCTCGACGAGCGCTTCCCAAGTTTGCGGCTTCTTCTGCGCCAACATCGTGCGAACCGCGTTCTTGACCAGCCGCCGTTCCTTCGAATTGGAGAATTGATCCTTGTATTGCTGTTTTAGGTCGAAATCCAGGTCGGAAAAGATTTTGCGGAACACCTCGGAGGTCATCCGGGCGTCGTCGAGCGCGCGGTGGGCGGAGCCTTCGGCAACGATGTCCAGATCCTGCAGTGCGGCTTCGACGCTGACGTCGTTCGTCACCTTTTTGAAGCGCAAATAGCCTTTCAGCAGATCGAAATAGCGGAGACC
>JAEZZE010000322.1 GCA_023418755.1 Bacillota bacterium
TAGTCGCCAAGCGTCGCAAAGCTTGCGGAAACGCCGCCGGTGGTCGGATCTGTTATCACAGATATATACAAGCCGCCATCCGATTGGAACTTCGACAAGGCCGCGCTCGTCTTGGCCATCTGCATCAAGCTGAGAATGCTTTCCTGCATCCGGGCTCCGCCCGAGGTGGAAAAGAAAATCAGGGGAAGCTTTTTCTCCGTCGCCTTCTCGATCGCGCGCGTCACCTTCTCGCCGACGACGGAGCCCATGCTTCCGCTGAAAAAATCGAAGCTCATGACGCCGATAACGACCGGGAAGCCTCCGATCTCGCCTTCCCCGGTGACGACGGCGTCCTTCAGCCCGGAATTCGCCTTCTGCTGCTCCAGCTTGGAGGCGTACCCCGGGAAGTTAAGCGGGTCCTCGGAGACCAGATTCTCGTCAATCTCAAAAAGACGCCCCTCATCGAGCGTCATCGCGATGCGCTCCCAGGCGTTTAACCGATAATGATGCCCGCATCCGGAGCACACCTTCAAATTTTTCTCCAGTTCTTTGCTGAGCTGGATTTGACCGCATTTCGGGCAGCGGTTCATCAGCCCTTCGGGAATATCCCTCTTCGTGCGTTCCGACGGAACGACGGCGTATTTTTTCTTCTGGAATAGATCCTTGAACACAGCGACACCTCACAAGCGATATATGGCGACCTTCAAGCTAGGGGCCCGCGTTCAAAAAGCCCGTTCCCGGACCGATCGAACAACCTCTATGGGTATCGTACTGGATTACAGATGCAGAATGCTGCCTAATACCTCTTGCACTTCCCGCACCTCGCCTGATGGAACCAATATTTCATATTGCGGTTTCGTAAGGTTTATGGGGCGTACTTGTACGAGAAACCCTTCATCGGTAAGTCGCTTCTGAATTCTGTCAGCGATCTTAGCGGTCGGTGCGATGTAGATGACCGTCCACATGATGCGGTACCCCCAATTTCTTATTTCATTCGCCGAAATGCGAGACAGGCAATATGGAAATCATAGCACAGATTCCGCAAGACTAGCAACCGAGAAGCCGCAGTCGCGGGGCAGCGCCGCGGCTCGCGCGGCGGAAAAGCTGCCCCGGGCTGCGCGCGAGGCGCGGCTCGGGTTGCCGCCTTCCCGCCCGGAAGTTCCAGTCGTTCAGTCGCTCCGCAGCGGAAGCCAGCTAAGCACTTTTTGGATTTTGAGATCCCAGTAGCCCCATTCGTGGCTTCCCGGCTCTTCCTCGTAGGTGAGCGGAAGCCCGAGCTTGCGGCAGTGCTCGCGGAAGCGGACGTTGTCCTCGTACAGAAAGTCCTCGGTCCCGCAGCATTGGTAGAGTAGCGGAGCGTCCGGCCGACCCGCGACCCTCTCCGCCAAGGCGAACAGGTCGTTCGGGGAGCCCGGCACGGAGGCCGGATCTCCGACGATATCGCGAAGATCTCCGCTGAAGCTCTCCGCGACAAGGCGGTTCACGTCCACAGCACCGGACAGGCTGGCCACTGCCGCGTAGCGGTCCGGGTGAGAAAGACCGAGCTTCATTGCGCCGTACCCGCCCATCGACAGTCCCGCGGCAAAGTTGTCCTCCCTGCGTTCCGACAACGGGAAAAACGAGCGCGCCAGGCGCGGAAGCTCTTCGCTGACGAACGTCCAGTAGTTCGCCCCGTGCGCCATGTCCGCGTAGAAGCTGCGGTTGACGGCCGGCATGACGACGGCGAGTCCGTACTCGTCCGCGTAACGTTCGATCGACGTTCTCCGGCACCATATGGTATGGTCGTCGGACAAGCCGTGCAGCAAGATTAGCGTCTTAAGCGGCCTGCGCTTCTCTCCTTGCGGGATAATCACGTTCATGGAAGCGGAAATCTCCAATGATTCCGAAAAAAAACTGCACTGAAGCAACGCCATCCGATTCTCCCTCTCTCCTCATGAATTCTGCTTGTTGCCCGACTCTCTTGCGGTTTTCGCTTTCGCTTGCGCCTTCGGCTTTCCGTGGCTTCGGCTTTCCGTGGCTTCGAGTTTCCGCGACTTCGAGTTTCCGCGACTTCAAGTTTCCGCGACTTTTCTCCTCATTCTCGACTTCCCGTATTCCTACTTCCGACTTTCCGGCCGTCGACCTTCCGGCCATCCCCATCCCGCCAGCGCCGCTCATGCGTCACTTGACCCGCATGGAGCCCGGACCGAGAAGGTTTTCGAGCTCCTCGGCGAGCCCAGGCGCCGGGTCGACGTTGTACTCCGCGCTCAGGGCTACGGTGCGTCTTCCCTTCTCATAGCGAAGGATCGTCGGAAGGGCGCCCGGGTGCGTCTTCAGAAGCAGCTTCAGCCGGATCAGCGTCGCCGGGTTCTCGTGCTCGGCGTCGATCAGAATGTAAACTCGCTGCTGCCCCGAAGCTTCCGCCGTAACGGCAGCCGGCGCGCCCCCTGCTACGGGACGAGCGTCTCTTGCGACGGCGCGAGTGCTCCCGGCGGCGGCACGCGCATCTCCTGAGACGGCACGCGCTCCCGCGGGGGCTCCCGCAGGGGCTCCGCCGGCGACCCCTGCGGGAGCCCCCGGCTTCCTCGAGCCCGTTCCGGCCGGAGACCCCGCCCGGTCGCCGCCCCGTCCGCCGCTACCTCCGCCGCCGCCGAAACGCTGGCCGAGCCGCCGCAGCCGCTCCGCCTGAGCCTTCAGATCGGGCGCGTCCAGCGGCAAAATATCGTCCGCCAGCAGCTTGTAATCCTCGTCCCCGTGCTGCACCTTCGCCCGCACGAAGACGAGCGAGCCTTTCTTGACGAAGGAGGACGCCTTGGCCCACGAGGACGGAAATGCGACCAGCTCCGTCCCCATGATCCGGTCCTCGATTTCCAGGAACGCCATCGCCTGGCCTTTGCGCGTCACGAACGGCTTCATCGCCACGATCATGCCCGCCGTGAACGCCGTCGCCCCGTCGGGCAGCTCGGCGATGTCCACGAGGCGCTCGACCCTGAGCTCTTCCATCAGCCCGTCGTAGGCGTCCAGCGGGTGGCCGGTAAGATACAGCCCCATCAGCTCTCTCTCCAGCTCGAGCATTTGCGTCTGCGAATAGGGAGGAACGGCCGGCAGCTCCACGTTCCAGTTCGGCGTCTCCTCGAAGTCGAACAGCTCGATCTGCAGCTCCTCCCGCTCCTTGCGCCAGCTCGCCGCGGCCGCGACGGTCGGCTCGAGAGCGGCGAGCTGCTGGGCCCGGTGGCCCGGCATCGACTCGAGCGCCCCCGCCTGCACGAGCGATTCGATCACCCGCTTATTGCATGCGCGCGGATCGACGCGGCGGCAGAAGTCGCTCAAGCTCTCGTATGGCCTTTCCGCCCGCTCCCGCATGATGCTCTCGATCGCCTGAGTGCCGACGTTCTTCACGCCCGCGAGCCCGAACCGGATCGCTCCGCTTCCCTCGCCGGCCGACACCGGCGTAAACAGCACGCCGCTCTCGTTCACGTCGGGCTTCAGCACGGATATGCCCATTCTTCGGCATTCGTCCACGTATTCCGCCGTCTTCCGCTGGTTGCCCACGACGGCCGTCAGCATCGAAGCCATGAAAGCGACCGGGTAGTGGGCCTTCAGATAAGCCGTCTGGAAGGCGAGCACCGCATAGGCGGCCGCATGGGCGCGGCAGAAGCCGTAATCCGCGAACCGCACGATCAGGTCGTATACGCCGTTGGCCTCCTGCTCGCTGTACCCCTGCTCCAGGCTGCCCGCGACGAAATGCTTGCGC
Source organism: Bacillota bacterium (assembly GCA_023418755.1). Taxonomy (GTDB): domain Bacteria; phylum Bacillota; class Bacilli; order Paenibacillales; family Paenibacillaceae; genus Cohnella. Next base: position 3,713 of record JAEZZE010000322.1, read on the forward strand.
TGCTCGTCCAGCACCTCGCGCTTCTTCTTGCCGACCGCCCGGCGCAGCAAGTCCGCCTGGCCCAGCGAGAAGCCGGCCATGACGGAGGCGATCTGCATGATCTGTTCCTGATAGACGATAATGCCGTAAGTATCGGCGAGAATTTCCCGCAAGTTCCGGTGCGGGTACTCCACCTCCACCAAGCCGTGCTTGGCGCGAATAAACTGCGGGATGAACTCCATCGGACCGGGGCGGTAGAGCGCGACCGCCGACACGACGTCCTCGAACGAGGACGGCTTCATCTCCTTGAGCACGCGCCGCATGCCTGTGGACTCGAGCTGGAAAATGCCCGTCGTCTCCCCGCGGCCCATCAGCTCGTAGGTCGCGGGATCGTCGTACGATACGTCCTGCCAGCGCAGCTCCAGGCCGGTCTGCTCGCGGATGGACGCGAGCGTCCTCTCGATGATGGACAGCGTCCGCAGGCCGAGGAAGTCCATCTTCAGCAGGCCGACCGCCTCGAGATGCTCCATCGAATACTGCGTCAGCGGCACGCCGTCCGTGCCTTCCTGAAGCGGCACGTAATCCGTCAGCGGATCGGAGGAGATAACGACGCCGGCCGCGTGCGTGGAAGCGTGGCGAGGCATCCCCTCTACCCGGCGCGCCATCGCGATCAGCCGGCTCGCATCGCCGTCTCCTTCCGCCAGCGCCTTGAACTCCGGGCTGCCCTGTATCGCTCGCTCGATCGACATCCCCGGCATGCCGGGGATGAGCTTGGCCGCCTTGTCCACGTCCCCGTACGGCAGGTTCATGACGCGCCCGACGTCCCGGACCGCGGCCCGCGCCGCCAGCGTACCGAAAGTAATGATCTGCGCCACATGCTCCGCTCCGTATTTTCCGACCACGTAGCGTATGACCTCGTCGCGCCGTTCGTCGCTGAAATCGATATCGATGTCGGGCATCGTCACGCGCTCCGGGTTCAGAAACCGCTCGAACAGCAGCTTGTGCTTGAGCGGGTCGACGTCGGTGATCTTCAGCACGTACGCGACGAGGCTGCCCGCCGCCGAGCCGCGTCCGGGTCCGGTGACGATGCCGTTCTCGTGCGCGAACCGGATGAAATCCCATACGACCAGGAAATAATCGTCGAAGCCCATCTCCCCGATGACGCGCAGCTCGTAACCGAGCCGCTCCTCCGCGGCGGCGCGGAAAGACGCATCCGCCCAATCGGCCGTCCCCTCGTAACGCGTCCGCAGGCCGGCGTCGCACAGCTCGGCCAAATACAGCCCCGCCGTCTTGCCTTCCGGAAGAGGAGCGAATTCCGGCAGAATATGCCGTCCGAATTCCAGTTCCAGCGTGCAGCTATCGGCGATTCTAACCGTGTTGGCGACCGCCTCCGGCACGTGCCGGAACAGCGAGGACATCTCCTCGCCGCTCTTCATGTACAGCTGGTTGGTCGCGATCTTGAACCGATCGGGATCGTCCATCGTCTTGCCCGTGCCGATGCACATCAGCACGTCCTGCAAGGAATGGTCCTCTTCGCAAATATAGTGCGAGTCGTTGGTCGCGACCAGCGGAATGCCGAGCTCCTCCGCCAGCTTGACGACGCCGGCGGTTATCTTCTTCTGCTCGAGCAGGCCGTGATCCTGAATTTCCAAATAATAATCTTCCCCGAACAATGCGCGATATCGGAGCGCGATCTCCCGGGCCGCGCCGTAATCGTCTTCCGCAAGCCGCTTGGACAGCTCGCTGCTCATGCAGCCGCTCAGGCAGACGATGCCCTCGGCATGGGCCGACAGCGCTTCGAAATCGATGCGAGGCCGGTAGTAGAATCCTTCCAGATGGCCGATCGTCGTCAGCTTCATCAGATTGCGGTAGCCCGTCTCGTTCTTGGCCAGCAACGTCAGATGATAAGTCGGCTGCTCCTTGCGAGACTGCTTGTCGTGCCTGGAGCCGGTCGCGATGTAGGCCTCCATGCCGATGATCGGCTTGATGCCGTGCTCCACGCACGCTTTATAGAATGGAACGGCGCCGTACATGACTCCGTGATCCGTCAGCGCCAGCGAGGTCATGCCGAGCTCCGCCGCCTTGGCCGCCATCTCCTTGATCCGGGCGGCCCCGTCCAGCAGGCTGTATTCGCTATGAACGTGAAGGTGGACGAAATCGCACATGACGATCCCCCTCTTTTCCGAAGTCGTTCTCTCCCAAACACACGTTCGAACCTTCCCGCTTATTATTGTATCATAAGCGCCCCGGCCAGTCCCATAGATATGATAGAGAAGAAACATCCGCGACCGCCTGCGGGCGGGAGCGCTTAGGGGGATGGACATGGACGAGTTTTTCACGAAAGCGGCTTTCAGCTTCTTCATCGCGTTCGGCGTCGTGCTCGGAGGGGCGCTGCTGGCGGGAATGGGATCGGTATTCCTGTTCACTCCGCCCAAAGAAAAGATGCTGCAGGTGGCCAGCAACCTGAAAATATGGGCGCTCGTCGCCGCCGTGGGAGGCACGATCGACCCGATCCGGGTGATCGAGTCGCACATGCTGGTCGGCTATCTCTCCCCCGCCATGCAGCAGATCGGGTATATCCTGTTCGCTTTCCTTGGCGCGCATATGGGCGTCGAGCTGGTCCAGTGGCTGCATAACAACGGGGGGTGACGTTCGCCGTGCGAGTCCCTTCGTTCGACCGGTTCCAGAAGTTCATGCAGGTTACGGCTTTCTTCGTATGCGGCATGATCGTAGGCAGTGCCGTCTACAGCGCGCTCAAAAACAATATCGTCGATCAGATCATTCTGCAAAACTACGAGCTGAAGGATCAGGTGGACTCGTTGAAAAAAGATTTGGAGATGGCCCATCAGGTCCGGAAGGAAAACGTCATCCGCAGCATCGTCACCATATTCATCCACGAGCAGACGGAGACGGAAGGAATCGATATATTGACGGAGAAGGAGCTGAAGAAGCGGCTGAAGGAGGATCTGGACATTTTCATCGGTCGCAGCATCTACATGATCAACACCGACTCCACGTTCGCCAGAAAGCTGCTTAACACGAAGGTATACGATCAGATCGAAGGCCAGGACTACGACGTGACGATCCGCACGATGCTCGTCGTAGACGGCGTGCTGCAGGTGTGGGTGGAGGCGAAAAAGCATTTGATCAGCAAATAGGCGCCGCTCCCGGCGTCTCCGCCGGAAGCAGGGCGTTGTCGGAAGCCGCGCCTATTTTATGGTACAATAGGATACATTCATCGCAACGTTCAAAGGAGCTGCTTTCTTCGACATGGTCAACGCTCTACAATGGATTTTCGGCATACTGGTCGTCGTGACCGTCCTGTTCTCCGCGCTGTACAGCATTCGTTCCCGCCGCGCCCGCGACGGCCGCCTTCGCGGATTATACGCTTCGCGAATGAACATCAGCATGGGACTGATGCTGATCTTCATCGCCGTCATTCAGATGTTCATGTTCCCGGGCTCGTCCATAAGGGTCGTGGTAGGGGCCGCGTTCCTGCTGCTCGGCTTGTTCAATCTGTTCGCCGGCCTGCGCAACCACTCCCACTTCACTCGGATGATGCGCCAGTAGCGCGCGAATCAAGAAGGATCGATCGTCTGGGCGGTCAGCATCGCCTTGGCGGCGACTTCGCCGTCCAGCACCGCCTCCACCTCCACCTTCACGTACCTTCTGCTCGTTTCGATGATATGCGGAACGATCGAGATGCTCGCGTCCAGCGGCACGGTGCGCAGGAAGTACGTCGTCATATTGTCGAGAACGTGCTCCCTTCTCCGCAGTTCCTCTACGGCCCGGCTTGCCGCTTGCTGCATGAGCGACGTCAGCACCCCCTCGGAGATCGTGCCGATCGGCCCCGACATTTGCGGCGTGGCCAGCCCCGTGTACTGAAGCCGGTTCTCCGCGTCCCGCTGCTCCGAGAAACCTCCCCACATGAGCGCGTCGAACGTCTCGCCCAGATGGGTCTGGCGATTGGCGAACTGCATCGCCCGCAGCACCTCTCCCCGATTGATCGCGCCGACCAGCTTCCTCTGCCTGTCGACGACCGGCAGCAGCTCGATGCCCTCCGACACCATGCGGTGGGCGGCCGACGCGACCGGCGTATTCAGCGTAACCGTCATCGGCCGCCTCGTCATCAGCTTGTCGAGCGTCTGGTTCGTCGGAGATCCGGATACGTCCTTGAACGTAATCATGCCGACGACGCGGTTCCACTCGTCCGTGACGGGAAAGCGGCTGCTCCCCGTCTGCTCGCTCAGCTTGACGAAGTCGGCGACGGTGGACGATTGCTTCAGCGCCCCGATCCGGGCCGACGGCTCCATCAGGTCGGCGATAATCATGATTTTGCGCTTGATCAGCCGATCGTACATCGCCCGGTTGATCATCGAGGCGACGGTGAACGTATCATGCCGGCAAGTGAGAATGGGCAGCTTCCGCTCGTTGGCCAATTCCCTCACTTCCTCGCTCGTTCCGAAGCCTCCGGTCACCAGCACGCCCGCTCCCTGCTGAATCGCGAGGCGATGGGCGTTCTCCCGGTTGCCGACGATCAACAGGCTGCCCGCGTCGATGTAACCGGCCATCTCGCCGATCTCCATCGCGCCGATGACGAATTTATGGAGCGTTTTGTCCAAGCCTTCCTCTCCGCCGAGCAGGCTCCCTTGGACGATCTCCAGCACCTCCGCGAACGTGAGCTGCTCGGGATTCCCGCGTTTTTTCTTATCCACGCGCACGGTGCCGATTCTTTCTTTCGTGCTGACCAGCCCGAGCTGCTCGGCTTCCTTCAGCGCCCGGTAGGCGGTGCCTTCCGATACTCCCCGATCCTTGGCCATTCGCCTGACCGGAATTTTCGTGCCGATCGGCAGCCCGCGAATATATTGGAGAAGCCGTTCGTGCTTCGTCGGCTCGTTCGGATGATTGTCGTTTCCGGGCATTTCCCTGCTCCCTTCCGTTCCGTGTTAGGAGGATATTAAATTTGGTAGAGATCGCTTCCAACGCTTGCCAATAGACCGCAAAGTAGTACAATAGGTTTACCGACATGAATCGACCACGTTCGACTTCATTCGACACCCATAAGGAGGATTTACTGCGGACATGCTGCATTCCTACATCCAGCTCGTCATCGGTCTGTCCATCCCTCACACTCTCGTGCGCCTCTGGCTCGCCTTCGCGGCGGCCGGACTCGGACCGTCGCGCCATGCGGGCAAGCTCGTCCTGTTCGCCGTCGCCAGCTCGTTGATCAGCGATCTGGACTATTGGACCGCGCCGGCGCCGCTGCATGCCGCAACCTCGACCGTCGTCTCGTTTTGCGTCCTGTACGCGTTGTTCCGCAAGCTCGGAGGACGAAGCGTGATCATTCTTTTCGTCGCGTATATCGCGATCAGCTTTCTGGCGGATATGATCGGAGGCATGCTGCTTCAGCTTCTGTACGGCATGACGGACCGCAAGGAGGCCATCGCGCTTCATCCGTTTGCCTTCCATTCGGTGTACGTTCCTCTCGGAGCCGCCCTCGCCTTGCTCGCGATTTATTTGGAGAAGAGAAGCTTCCCTCTCCTCCATCGATTATATCAATATTTAATGAATATCAAACAATCGCGGATGAAGGAAGTGACGCTGCTGGCGATCTTCCAGATTTTCCTGCTCGGCCTCTTGTTCACGATCGGCATGGAAAGCGGCAATCGCGGCTTCTCCGCGACCGCGTACAATTGGACGATCTACGCGCTGGTCCTGCTGACCTTCTGCTCCTTCTTCTTTACTCTCCGGCTTATCGTTCGCATTCGCGAGGACGCGATCGTGAAGACGCAGGACGTCTACGCGGAAGAGATCGGAAAGATGTTCACCGTCATCCGCGGTCATCGGCACGACTTCCTGAACCATATGCAGGTCATGTCCTCCATGCTGCAAATGAACAAGCTCGACCAGCTCAAACGCTATATGGAGGATTTGGCGAAAGAAGCGCACTCCTTCGCCCCGGTCGCAGGCCACGCCTCTCCCGCTCTGGCCGCCTTTATTACCGGCAAGACGGAGCAGGCGAAGACGAGGAGCATCCCGTTCTCCTGCGACATTCCGTCGAATCTGGAGCTCGAGTCGTCGATCCGGATGATCGATCTCGTGAAAATCATGGGCAATCTCGTCGACAACGCCTTCGAGGAGAGCGAGACGCTTCCGGCCGACGGCAGGGACGTGCGGCTGGCGATCCGCAGCGAAGGGGAGACGCTCTCGCTCGAGGTCAGCAACCGGGGACGGGCTTTAACCGACGAGCAGTTGAAAATGATGACGATGCCCGGCTATACGACCAAGGAGACCGGCCATTCGGGTCTCGGGTTGGCGATCGTCCAGGAGCGCGTGAGATTCTATCGGGGCGCGCTGAGCATCCGCTTCTGTCCGGAGCGCGCAACGACGATCATTCGGATCTGTCTGCCCCGTAATAAATGAAAAGGAGGCTTGCCCATCGCCGGGGCAGCCTCCTTTTCATTTACGCCAGGATGGAAACGACAAGGTAAAACAGCAGCGAGTAGGCGGCCAGCGAATAGGCGATGTAAAGAAATTTGCGCTCCCGCCCTACGGCATGCAGATCTTCCGCCAGTCCGACGAGCAGCACGAGATTTACGAGCAGCAGGAAGATGCCGAGAAGCGTCGATAGCTGCAACGAGACGAAGGCCAGGAGCCCGGAGACGACCCAAGCCGCTCCGAACAGCAATTGCGTGCCGCCCAGATAGGCGGAGGCTTCCCGCCAGTCGCGCTTGCGCGCGCCCTGCCAGTTGCCGATCAGAGTAAGCGAGCCGGCCAGCAGCGCGATGGAGAACAGCCCGAGCAGCAGAAATTTGCCCGGCGCGCTCACGCCTAGCAAGCCGCCCATGGCCAAACCGCCCAACGCTCCGAAAATGCCGAGCTTCGCTTTAATCGCTTCTTGAAACAGCCAGTTCCAGATCACGAAGCCGACGACGCCCCCGGCGGCGCCTATCGCCCCGTAGATCCAGTCCGTCTGCGGCTGCAGCTTCAGCGACGCGGAAGGATTCTTGAGCAATTCCAGAAGCTTTCGGGGATCCACCCCGGGCAGATCGGAAGCCGAGCCGGTGCCGGCGGGAGCCGCGGCATCGGTCGCGGCCGCGGCCTGGCTTTCGGCCTCTTCGTGCGTTGGTTTCTTATGCAAGTCGGGTCGATTCGATTGCGTGTCGGACATGTCGAATTTTCCTCCTCGGAACAAGTCAGGAATATTTTGCCTTCCCGAAGTACTGTTCGACGGCAACTCTGAAAATCCTCTTAATCCGCGTCGATCCGAATTTTATCCGTGACGATCCGATAATCGACATCTTTCGTGCCCGGCCGGTCCGGTTCCCCTTCGTAAAGTTCGAAATCGGCGCTCGCGGCAATCTCGTACCGCCCTTCGGGGAAAGCTTCCCCCGTCAGAAACCGCTTGATGAAATCTTTGTCGGGGTCCTGCTCGCCGTACCCGCCCGCTTTCGCATAGGCTTCTTCGAACCATTCGCCGTTCTTGAGCTTCGTCCGGATCAGAGGGGTCGGCATCGGATATGGAATCTCGATGCCCCGGGTCGTCTCCCTGATCAGGAAGGACAGAGGAGATGCGGCATGGCCGATCGTCACTTCGGGCAGAGGGCCGTCGTACTTCAATCTCGCCTTTAGCTTGACGGGTTCATTCGCTCGGTAATTCGCCTTCTCCGTTTCCAGCTGAAGCACGAAATCCCCTTTCCTCGCTTCCGCCAGCAGCGTGCCCGCTGCCAGGGGAGCCTCTCCTTGGGATGCGCCGGGCTGCGCGCTCTCCCCGCCGTCCCGCGAAGCGCAGCCGCCGACCAGAAGAGCGACCGTCCCTAAAATCATAATGATCTTCTTCATTCCGGAAAATCCCCCTTCTTGCTCTTGTTTTCCCTTCTAACGCTGCGGGCGGCGGATTTGTTTCATCTAACCGGCACAAACGGCAATAAACCCGCCCCGAGGCGCCGTCGAGGGCGCCCGGAGAGGGCTTGCGCGCAAAGAGAATTTACCAGGTTACGTATCCCGGAGATCCCGGTGTCGGGTTGCCGATCTGATCGATGATCGGAATCGTATAGGCGACCACGATCAGAATAACGGTGAGCGCGATCCAGATTTTCCAGTTTTCCAGGAAGCGCGGAGTCGGCTCGGAAGCCTCCGATACTTCGCCGAGCGGATATTCGGTCTGCCCTTTCGGCGCGCGCAGCAACGCGACTATGTTGTAGATAATGAGCAGCACGCCGACGAACAGAATAATGCCCCCGATGGCCATCGCCACATGGTACGGCATCCACAGGACGGCGTCCGGGTGATCGTCGTACATATTATAGGCGGTCCTTCTTGGCGAACCCAGCAGGCCGACGGTGTGCATCGAACCCGACATGAAGAACATGCCGATGCACCAGATCAGCGTCTGAATGATGCCCAGCTTGTTCAGGCGCGGCGTCAGCACGCGGCCCGTCACGACCGGAATGAGCCAATAGACGATGCCGAAGAAAGTGAGCGCGACGCTGGTGGCCACGGTCAGATGGAAGTGCCCGGTCACCCACAGCGTATTATGGACGACGGCGTTCATCTGGTTGCTCGCGTTGATCAATCCGCCCGCGCCGGCCGGAATGAATATCAGCATGCCCATGAACGGAGCGAAGAAGCGCACGTCTTTCCAAGGCAGCACTTTCACCCAGCCGAACAGCCCTTTCGTGCCTTTGGACCGGCCGTTCAACTCGAACGTGGCGAACAGCGAGAACGCGGTCATGAGCGACGGAATGACGACCATGAACGTCAGCACGACCTGGAGATACTTCCAGAAGTGGCTGATTCCCGGCTCCATGAGCTGATGGTGGAAGCCGACCGGAATCGAGAACAGCAGAAACAGCACGAACGACATGCGGGCCAGCGCGTCGCTGAATATTTTCCCTCCGATGATCTTCGGAATGACGACGTACCAGCAAATATAAGCCGGGAGCAGCCAGAAATAGACGAGCGGATGGCCGAAAAACCAGAACAGCGTTCTGCTTAGCACGACGTTAACCGTCTCCACCCAGCCGAAAGACCACGGAATGAGCTGCACGACGACTTCGGCCGCCACGCCGATCGTCGCGATCTGCCAGAGCAGCATCGTGATGACGGACATGTAGGCGAACAGCGGAGACAGCTTGCCCTTGTTCGTTTTTCTCCATTGCACGTACTGGTAGAAAATCCCGAATCCGCTCAGCCAGCTGCCGATGACGACGAGCGCGAGCGCGATGTAGAAATACGGAGAAGCTTTCATCGGGGCATAGAACGTATACAGGACGCTCGCTTTGCCCAGCAGAATGACGACGACGCCGATCAGCGTGCCGACGGACATGAGCAGGTAACCGATCCAGCCGAGCTTGCGGGTCAGCGGCAGCAGCCGCCCTCCCAGCGTCTGGGAGATGCCGGAGTACAGAAATCCTACGATAAAGTAGGTCGTGAATATCAGCGCCATCAGTACGCCGTGAGCGGTCAGAAGCTCGTAGTAGCCGATGCCGGCCGGAAGGGTGATCGTGCCGCCCTTCACCATCCCCTGCAGCATGCCGGCGATGCCGCCGAGCAGCAAAGCCGCGAAAGCGAACAGGACGTGGGCGATCACCAGTCGGCCGTCCTGGCGGTCGAAGGTCGAAAGTTTGGATTCACTCATGGACGCGGCCTCCTATTTCACCACTAGGGTGGTTTTCATCATTTCATGGGCGATTCCGCAATACTCGTTGCAGAGAATCAAGTATTCGCCGGGCTTGTCGAACGTATGGGACACGTGGCTGACTTCTCCGGGGGTTACCATGACGTTGACGTTCGTCCCGGGAATCTCGAAGCCGTGGACGACGTCGGACGACGTAATCTCGAAATGGACGATGGCTCCGGCCGGAACCTCGAGCGGCGTCGGGTCGTAGCCGAAGGCGTAAGCGACCATGACCGCCTTGTACGCGTTGTCCCCGATCTTCGTAATCTGCGGCTTGTCGAACGGCGGCGTCTCGCTCACCTTCGTCGGATCGATGCGGTGAATGTGCTCGTTGGGCGGGGCGATGCCTCTTCCGAAGGTCATAATGCCGAGCACGAGCAGAAATACGGCCAGCATGGACACCCCGACCGTCAGCCAAATTTTCTCCAGCCGATGCATATGCATATTGATTTCTTCCCCCTTTTAGTCGCGTGCGACGAACAGAATGAATACCCCGACCCAGGTAATGGCCAGGAACGCCCCCAGAAGCATGACGGAGGCGAAAGCTCCCTTGAGCGACAGCTCTTTCTTCTCCGGCTCCGAATGGCCTTCGCGCGGCTTCGACACCGATTGATCCTCGCGCATCCCGATTCCTCCCGATTTCAAGTTGACTTCATTTTAAGGACTTCCGGCTTAACGGACTGTGAGAATTGTCACTGGAAAACCGGGTATTGTGGACGATTTGTTACCGTGATCGCGCATAAAAAAAGGGCCGGCCCAACGCGATCGGAGCTCCGACCGCTGAACGGATCAGCCCTTCAAGAGGGGTTATTGCACGATCAGCTTGCTGACCATGTCGTCATGGCCTTTGCCGCAAAAGATCGAGCAGACGATTTTGAACTCTCCGGCCTTGTCGGCGACGAATTTCACGGTGGCGTTGCCCTTGACTTCCTTGTCGTAGCCTTCGATCTTCAAGGCGTGATTGCCTTGGCTGTTCTTCAGCGTAATGCTCACTTCGTCTCCTTGCTGCACCGTAATTTCTCCCGGATCGAACTTGAAGTTCGTGGCGTCGATCGTGATCGCCTTCGATTCGCCGCCGGATCCGCCGGCCTGCGTCGCGGCCGGAGACGGGCTCGATTCCTTCTTGTCCCCCCCGCCGCAGCCGGATGCGACCAACATCGCGGCCAACAACAACGCGCTTAAAGATACCCATTTTTTCATTTCCGTATGGCTCCCTTCAACGGTAACTGTCTCGTTTACAAGCTCATCATAAACCCGTACGGGAGGGGTCGAATGTGATATGCGTCACAGCGTAACAATATTGACACAACCGGCTGCGCCCCGATCCGGGCCTCCCGGAGTACGTGCCGATTTCCAAGCGCCCATTTTGCCTGACCTCCGCACCAGAGGAAAACCCCTTTCATATGATAAAGTTGACTGTATCCCTAAACCTTGTATTCACAACATTCCCGGGCAAGGAGGGGTGACAAACGTTGAAGGGCAGCGACCATAAAAGCAAATTCCTACTCACCAATCGGGAACGCGAAGTCTTCGAACTGCTGGTACAGGACAAGACGACCCGCGACATTGCGCAGCAGTTGTTTATCAGCGAGAAAACGGTCAGAAACCATATCTCGAATGTGATGCAGAAGCTGAATGTCAAAGGTCGTTCTCAAGCGGTTGTCGAGCTTATTAAGCTCGGGGAGCTAAAGATTTAAAGC
>JAEZZE010000461.1 GCA_023418755.1 Bacillota bacterium
CCGCTTTGAGGCTGAGTGAACAAGCCGTGGTTGAAGTACCAGCCCCCGTTGTAAAAGTCTTCCGTACCCGTACCGTGAATGACCGGGCTTCGGCTCCCGTCGATGAACACCTTCTCGTCGCCTTCCAGATGCCAACGGTCTACCGGCCCCTGATTCAGCTTAGAGTGAAGCGACTGCACGACGCCGACGAATTTGCCCGAACCCGACTCATCCAGGACAAGCAAGTCCTGATCGTCGAGCGCCTCTGCCTGAAGCTCGGAGAACTTGGTTTTGAAATAGCCGACGTTGCGGAACGAACCGTGAAACTTCTCGTGCCGGATCTCGTATGAGATCTCTTCGATCGGCTCCCCGCCCTCGTTCGCCAGTTCGATGCGCGCTTCGCGCTCGAACGGCATCGGGAAGTTCGCGTATAACGCGTTGTCGGGTCCCATACCGACCGGCAAAGCGCGGGTGGCGTAGGCGCCGAACTGTCCCATCGCGAAGAAGGAGCCGATCGGCGCTTCGACCGCGGGCTTCGAATCGCCATCCCAATAGATGCGCAGCCATGTCTCATTTAATATCTGTCTGGCGTCCGCGCCGGGTTCGACCCCCGGGATTATCAGCTTAATAGAAGAGATCGACCGTGGGCCGTCCGCTTGAAGCAGCGTTCGCGAAGCTCCCGCCTCTAGTCGGACCGAACCGTCCACCGTCTTCGCATCGTCTCCGCCTTCAGGCGCCTTTCCCGGGTTGCTCCACAGCTTGATGGCCTGCGAGGCATCCTCCGTCCCCTGCCAGGATGCGACCCGTGTATCCGCGCCATAGGTAAGATAGTCAAGATTATAGAAGAAGCTCGCACCGATTCCGTTTGTCGTGATTTTCACCGATTCCGCGAACGGGAGCGGCAAATAACTGACGAAGCCGCCGCTTGATTTCGTATCGTCAACGACGAGAGGCTCGATGAATGGCGGCGTCGAGCCGCCGAACAGCTCGCTGAGCAGCATATGGATACGGGGAGTCTCTTCCCCGTCGAAGTAAACTTTAATGTAAGCGTCAATCGGATCGTAGCCTGTAAACCACATGCGGTTAATCGTACCTGGGCCTTTCAGGTCCAGCATCACTTTATCGCCTTGCTCATCCTCGTACAGGAAGTTGCTGTAGCCGAAGCCGTCCGAGTTGCCCTCGCTGCGGTCATAGCTGGACGCCATTCCCGCGAAGGCTGCCGGAGTCAGGTAAGGAAGACGGTCAATAGAACTCATTGCTTCGAGTCCGTAGACGTCCGGGGCTGGAGCAGCCCGGTCTTCGTCCGAATTCGGCCAACGGATACTCAGGACCGCCCATACCGCCAGAACGACCGCAGCGATCAGGAGTACAGTCCGGATCATGCGCCGATCCTTTGAAGTTCTCATGGAATCACTTCCCTCCCGACCTGAAGACAGGACCGGCCTTCGCTTCCAGGCTCGGAACTCCCCCTTCCACCTCCGGCCACCCGCCCTTCCAGACCAGCTCGTCGATCAAAAGCGGCCGTCGGGACGCGCCATGTCCGAATTTTGGATAATTGACGTCAATCGCATGATAGACGATCCAGTCCGTCCCGTTATCGTCCGCAAGGACTGAATTATGTCCCGGCCCGACGAATTTATCCGTTTCGGTTCCCGGAAAATAGCCCGATAGAATCGTGTCGCCTTCATGATAGAGGATATCGTCCCCCGCCTTGTTCAAATACGGTCCCTTGATCGATTCCGCTCGAGCGACACCGACGCGGTACGTGCTGTCCGCGCCTTCGCAGCAGGCGCCGGCGGAACCGAAGAAATAGAAGTACTGTCCGCGTTTGATCATGTACGGCGCTTCGTAGCCGGTTCCCGAGATTTGGAACATCTCGCCGGCAAGGCCCCGTCCGTCCTTCGTCAGCTCGATGCCGAAAATGCCCGAGGTGATGCCGCCGAAAAATAAGTAAGGCGTGCCTTCATCCACGATAAACGCCGGATCGATCGAATATACGCCCATCTGCTCGCTGGTCAGCAGCATGCCCTGATCCGCGAAGGGTCCGGCGGGGGAATCGGCGATCGCCAGCCCGATGCCGGGATTGGAATCGCCCCAGAGCGACATCGTGTAATACATGTAGTACTTGCCTTCATGCTTCACGACATCCGGCGCCCACACGTTGCCATCCTTCCAGTCCGGCTTCTCTTGGAACGCTTGGCCAACGACTTCCCATTTCGCCATATCGGTCGATCTTAATACCGGCACGACGCGGCCGCCTTGTCCGTCGGCCCAATCGTCCTCCGTACCGTAAGCATAAATATAGCCATCATCGCCGCGAAATACGGCAGGATCGGCCAGCACCGGCTCGAACACCGGATTCTGGTAGACCGCGGGCTCGACCGGTTTTTCATTTGGATTAAATCGGATGAACAGAGCGGCGCCGGCCAGCAGAACAACGCCAACGACCGTGCCCCATAGCAGCGGCTTCCGAGATGCCAGCATGTCTTCCCTCCTCTAGCGATCAGCCTTTCATTCCTGTAAGCGTAATGCCTTCAATGAAGTACCTCTGGGCAAAAAAGAATAAGATTATCGTCGGAATAAGCGCCAGCACGGAGCCCGCCATAATGAGCGTCCACTCCGCATTATAGGCGTCCTGGAAAGTAGCCAGAACGAGCTGCAACGTATATTTCTCAGGCGAGTTCAAATAAATGAGCGGCCCCATATAGTCGTTGAACCCTCCGAGAAATCCGAAGATCGCCTGCGTAGCCAGAGCTGGTTTGGATAACGGGACAATAATACGAAGGAAAATCCCGAAGGGAGACAATCCGTCTATTTTAGCCGCATCCTCCAGCTCGGACGGAATCGACTTGAAAAATTGACGGAGAAAAAATACCGTTCCCGCGGCCCCGAACATCCCCGGGATCATGAGCGGCTTCCAACTGTCGATCCAGCCTAGATACTTGTACAGAATAAACGAGGGCACCATCAAGACGACGCCCGGAATCATCATCGTCGCGAGAAGCGCCATGAAAAAGAGGTTTTTGCCGGGGAAATCCATTCTTCCGAATGCATAGGCGGCCAGCGCGCTTGCGAATAATCCGACGAAGGTCGGAGGCAGCGTTACGGCGAGCGTATTTATGAATCCCCCGAGCAAATTCGATTCTGTTAACACGATCTTGTAGTTGTCCCAAATGATATTCTCCGGAATCCATCTCGGAGGCATTTCGAACACGAGTCCGGGCTCCTTCAGGGATGTGGACAGCATCCACAGGAAAGGAACCGTCATGATGAGCGCGCCGGCGATCAGGAATACATAGGCGATAGTCCGGTTTGCAATTTCGCTGTTTCTGCGTTTGCGGCTCATTGATGAATAGGTCACAACCGCCATGCTATCTCTCCTCATTCGTAATGCACCCACCGTTTGGACATAAAGAAATTGAACAGGGTGATGATCATGATGACGATGCCGAGCACCCAAGCCATCGCCGAGGCGAAGCCCATATTCATGTAGCGGAAGGCATTCTCAAACAAATAATAAACCGTTGTCATCGTCGAGAAGTTCGGCCCGCCGCCCGTCATGATCCGGAATCTTACGAAATCCTGCAGCGCTCCGATAATGGAAGTGATAACAATAAAAAACGTCGTCGGCGAGATGCCGGCCAGGGTAATATAGCGGAATTTCTTCCATTTGTTCGCCCCGTCTATCTCGGCCGCCTCGTAGAGCGACGTCGGCACGCCTTGCAGGGCTGCAAGATAAAGCACCATGTTAAAGCCGAGTCCGCCCCATACGCCTTGAATGATCATCGCGGGCATCGCCCAGTTCTCTTCGTTCAGCCAGGAAGGCCCTTGTATGCCGACATAGCCTAGCAGCTGGTTCAAGATGCCGAAATCGGAATTGAACACCCATTTCCACAGCAGGGTCAGCGCAACTACGGAGCTGATCGTCGGCAGGAAGAAGGCGGTACGAAAAAAGTTGATTCCCGCGATTTTCTGATTGAGGGCGAGGGCGATCGCGAGAGATACCGCTATGCCGATCGGAATGCCTAGCGCGGCATAAAACGTATTGACGGTCGTTTTCCAGATCAGCGGATCCTGCAACAGCTTCCGGTAATTTTCCAATCCGTTCAGTTCCGGCGTATTGAATCCGTCGAACGAAGTAAAGCTGATATAAACGGAATAAGAGATCGGTATGAACCCGAAAATCATAAAGCCGATAATCGGCGCGGCAATAAACAGATACGCCAGGGACTGCTCTTTGGTGAGCCGGCGCCTCGCGCGACTTGGAGTCTCCCGCTTCAGGCCGAGACTGCGCGACATGTTCGCTCCCCTTCCTTCTCAAGAAAATAAGCAAGAGGAAGAGGCTTGCCCTCCTCCTCTTAACCTTCCTTCGCTTTCCGGAACAATCCTTCGCTTAGTTGAACAGTTCCGGGTTTCCTTCTTTCAGCGCCTTTTCCACTTCCGGCTTGATCTTATCGAGCAAATTCTTCGCCGTCATTTTGCCTTCCCACATTTGGCCCAGGTTTTGGTTGACGATATCCCACCATTTGTTGTTCGCCACATAGGTCCACGGACCCGGTTGCTCGGTCTCCACGGCTTTCAGGAACACTTCGGCATGCTCCGGCTTCTGGTCCGGCTGCAGGAAGATATCCGAGTTCGCCATCGTTTTATAGACCGGCATCGTCAAGCCTTGCTCGCCGCGGATCCGGTTCGCTTCGGGACCGGCCAGGAAAGCCGCGAAGCGGAAAGCTTGCTCCGGATATTTCGACTTGCTCCATACGGAATAGCCCGTTGACGCGCTCCAACCGCTCCATTCGCCGTTAGCCGGAATCGGGGCTACGTCCCAGTCGAACTTCAAATTCCGGTATACCGGAGTCGCCCATCTGCCAGCCGTCATCATAGCCAGCTTGCCCGTCTCGAACATTTGCCCGTCGTTCATCGATTGCAGCGCGCGCGAATCCGGAACGACCTTATGCACATTGCTGAGATCCGCCGCGAATTGCAGCGCTTCTACCGCCTTCTCTTCGTTCAGGACGAATTCCGTGCGCTCGTCGTTCAGGATTTTGCCGCCGTTCCCCCAGACGAAGCCTTCCCACCAGATCGGGCCCATGCCGTATTGATCCGGTTTGCCGTCGCCGTTCGTGTCTTTTGTCAGCTTCTTGGCCGTATCGAGCAGCTCGTCGAAGGTCATCGGCGTTTCGGGGCTCGGGTACGGCACGCCGGCTTCGTCGAACAGATTTTTGTTGTAATAGAGTACCGTGCCCGCTACGTCCATCGGGAGCGCATACAGGTCGCCTGTCCCCATCTTGGAACCGTCGTATCTGTAACGGTCGACGGCGGATTGGAACATGTCGCTCATATCGAATCCGCTGGAGTCGACCATCTCCTGAATGTTCATGATGGCGCCGAGCTTGATCCACCGCGCGATATCGCCATCGCCTGCGTAGAACACGTCCGGAGCGCTGCCTCCGGCCAGCACGGTGTTCATTTTGCCGCCATAGTCCGCCGGAATGTGAATATACTGCACTTTAATATCGGGGTTTTGGCTTTCGAACGATTGGATCAGCTCTTCGTAAAGCTTCTTCTCGTTCGGCTCGCCCCAGCCGGAAAATTTGATCGTGACTTTCTCCCCGTTCCGGTTCGCGGACGCGCTGCTCTCGCTTGCGCCCTTCGTCTCGCTTGAGGGATCCGCTCCCGTATTGCCGTTTCCGGAGTTGCTTGAACAGGCAGCCAACAGACTCATGGCCGTGATAAGGCTTAGGGTGAGACTCGTCGTTCTTTTCGCGTTGGATAACATCGTTTTACCCTCCCAGATTTAGTCTTCTTGCGGTAGGCGAAACCGGTATACGCTAGATCACTTCAAGCTCGTCTTTACCCGGCAGCTCCGGATAGGCGGCATGCGGCTCCGATTGGTACCAGAAAGCGACGGACGCGATATCGTCCTGCTGCGGAAGATACCGGCCTCCCGAACGCCAACCGAGCGCTTGAACCGTTACGCGCAAGTCCTCTTCGAAGCGAATCGGGTCCATGACATGCCAGCGGTACATGCCGAATCTTTGCTGGCTGCGGTACAAACCGTCCGGCTTGAGCACTTGAGGCAGGCCGAGGTACGCCGTCGAGAACTCGCAATATTCGCCTTTGGGCTGCTCGAAATTCCAAGCCCCGCCGAAGTAATCCTCGGTTCCCGTCCCGCAGATGGTCGGAAATTCCTTGTCCCCGTCCATATAAAACTTCAGCTCGCCTTCGCCCCACCAGCCGGAGTTGTTGACCTGCCAAGCCAGGTAAGTTCCGACATAATGGCCTTTGCCCTTTACCCCATCCAGAATCGTATGCACATCCTTGTACTTTACGGGATTGCTTCTGTTCCACTGAGCGTGGAAGTAGGCTGCATCCTCCGGCACCTCCGTCAGCGCATAGTCCACTTGATAGTACAGAACCGCCTCTTCTTCCCCCCGGTTTTCAACCGTTATTCTGGCGCTCTGACGGAAGGGCATGACCCAATAGCAGTTCATGCCTCCCGCAGGATTGACGGCTACCGGAAGCGAATTCACGTTCGTTCGCTCGCACCAGCCATTGCAGAAGAAGTCGCCGAACGGCACCTCCACGGACGGCGCTTCTTCATCGTCCCAATAAAAGCGCAAGATCAAGTTCCGCCAATGGCTGGGGAAGGACGTCATCCAAATATGCTGAATCGCGCCCGGTCCCGCAATTTCGGCCAACGTGAACGTGCTTTTCGCAGGGATGACAACCGACGGGGATATTTTCCATCCCAACCCCAGTTCTCGTCCGGGCTGTGCGCCCGTTCCTTCCGTCGCCATCGCCGCCTTTCCTTTTTCCCCCGTAAAGTTTTCCGCGCTGATCGACCTCGTCTTCGCGTTCGAAAGACGCGGCAAGCTGCCGAGCCCCATGTCCAATCCGTTAAATGCGCTCAAAGCAATCCCCTTCCAATGTAAGCGTTGTCTTGCTTCTTGTATTTACTTGCAAGATACGAATATGTCTTGCTAGTTGTTGATTTTATAGGATAAGCAGCTGTATAGGAAGATCACATCTGTTCATTTTTTTAACCAATATTGCTCTTATTTATTGCATGCCTCGACTTTTGTACTATAATGTCGGGAGGAGGGATTTCCATGGACTGGAACCTATTGTCCCCTTATGTGCGCGTGGCCTGGGACAGCGTCATCGATCCGCCGTTCGAAATATCCGAACGGGTTATTTTTGATTACGAGCTGCTGTACGTCAAGGATGGGGATATTCAAGTGACGATCGAGGATCAGGTATATCGCGGCATTCCCGGGGATCTATTCTTGTTCAAGCCGTTGCAATCCCATTCGATCCTGCTGCTGAACGACAAGCAGCTCCATCAGCCCCATGTTCATTTCGACTTGTTTTACCAACCGGATAGCCCGCAGGTGAAAGTGTCCTACAAGCCGCTTAAAGCGATGTCGGAGGCGGAGAGAAAGCAGTTCCGCCCGGATATTACGCCGTATTTGAACTACCCTCTGCCGAATCATATTCGTCTCAATCAGCCCGTCGTCATCGAGCAATTCCTGTTCGATATCATTCACGAGCTGGGAAGGAAGCTGCCCTACCACGAAATTTCCGTCAAGGGCTTGTTTATTCAACTGTGGATTCAGCTCTTAAGGGAAATTCACTGGCAAAACAACATGCACCTCATGTCCAAATGGGAGCAGCTCGACCGCGTCAAAAACTATATCAGCCATCGTACCGATCAAGAGATTACGTTGGACGAGTTAACGGATATCGCGAATTTAAGCAAGTACTACTTGTGCAGGCTGTTCAAGAAGGCATACGGAACAACGCCGATCCAATTCCATACGGTTCTTCGGCTGGAGAAAGCGAAGCAGCTTATTCAATTAACGAACCTCCCTTTAACCGAAATTGCGGACAAGCTGGGCTTTCAAAGCATCTACGCCTTCAGCCGCGCATTCCGCAAGTTGGAGAACGTCTCTCCTTCGTTCTATAGGAAAAAGGGATGACGGGGCTTTTCATTCGGCATGCAAGCGCAAGTTGCCGTAAATGGAAATAATCCCCCGCCGCCTCGACGGCGCGGGGGATTTCCGCTGCTAGTTCATAAATTCTACCTCTGGCCTTCTTACTTATGGGATAGTCCCATCTCGACTCTGGTCTATTATAGACTAAAAATTCAGATTCATCTGTACAGGAACGCGAGACGGTATCACCGGTTGGAACGGTTGATTGCTGGCAGGCGTCAGCTTAACGACAAAGGCATGTTCTGTCGGGATCGGCCTATCAATGCGGATCTTCAAATGATCTCCGATTTGCTCCCAAGCGAGAGGCGTTGCCGATTCGCTTCCCAACAACGTGATATCCGTCCCGTATTCGGCGACGAGAGACTCGATTGTAAGATGATCGGATTGAAGCTGTCCCTTAACCAGAGCATAAAGGCTATCGTCTTTCTTGGTAAACGATACGTTTAATCCCTCGCTCGTCTTGCCGTCCGGCCTCTTCCATATCCGCGTATCGAAGATGGCTTCCCCGCAGACGCTTAACCACGCCCCGAGCTCTCTCAGACGAGTCGCTTGAATGTCCGGAATCGTGCCGTCCGCTCTGGGCCCTATATTTAGTAGTAGATTCCCGTTTTTGCTGACCACGTCGATTAACAAATGGATAAGCTCGGGAGCGGAGATGATTTCCTCTTCCGACTCGTTCCGGTTATACGCGAAGGAATGTCCGATGCCGCGGCAGGTTTCCCATTTGTAACCGACCAATTCGTCCACCGATCCGTATTCCCTTGTCACAAAATCGGCCCACTCATAGTTCCAGCGATCGTTAACGACGCCGTCTTTGTTCTTGTTATAGTAATAGGAGAAGAGATGGGGAAGCGTAATTTGCCCTTTCGAAGGCCAGCCGATATCATTCCAGATCACATCCGGATTGTACGTGTCGATCAGCTCCATGACCTGGTTGTAAGCATAATCGGCATAGGAGTAGGTGTTCGGATAGATCTGCTGCAAATAACGCATGCTCGGGATCGGACCCTCGGTGTACTGCCAGTCGAACAGACCGCTGTAGTATAAGCCCATTCGGATATCGTTGCTCCGAACCGCTTCCGTCAATTCTCCGACGATATCCCGTTTAGGCCCCTTATTCTTTACGGAAAACTCCGTATGCCGGCTTGGCCATAAGCAGAAACCGTCGTGGTGCTTCGTAACCAAATTCACGTAACGGGCGCCGGATTCCTTGAACAAGCGGGCCCAGGATCGAGGATCCCAATTCTCGGCAAGCCACATCTCCGCGAACCGATTATAATCGAAATCGGCCCCGTAGGTTTGGCGGTGGTACTCTTGAGTCGCCGTCCCCTCGATTCTCAGAGAGTTCAAGTACCATTCGCTGTACGGCATTTGCTTAAACACTTCATCCGGACCGATATCCCATATACTTTTCTCGGATTGAACGGCCCAGGCGGGTACCGAGTATAAGCCCCAGTGAATGAAAATGCCGAATTTGGCGTTGTCGAACCACTCGGGAAGCGGACGATTTTTAAGAGATTCGATATGAGGTCTATAAATGGTCATTTGCATTCTCTCCTTAACCTTTAACGGCTCCGGCGCTTAAGCCGCCAATTACTTTTTCCTGCAGAAGCAAGTAAATCGTGAGCAACGGAATGATCGAAATAATGATACACGCGAAGATCGGACCATACTCCACGCTTTGCCTTCCGACGAAGGCCATCATCGCCAAGGTAATCGTGTACATCTCCTCTTTCGAGAGGAAGATAACCGAGAAGATAAGATCGTTGTAGATGTACAGAAACACGACGATCGCGGTTGTGGATAGAATAGGCGCGCTAAGCGGCATGATGATTTGGAATAATAGCCGTACCGGCCCGCATCCGTCGATTTTGGCCGCCTCATCGATCTCCTTGCTGATCTCCCTCATAAATCCGGTGATCATAAAGATGGAAATGGATAATTGGAAGGAAACATATAACAAGATCATCGTGACGTAGCTGTTCTGACCGTTGAAAGAGCTGACCAAGCGAAGCAACGGGACGATCGTGCTATGAATCGGAATCATAAATCCGATAATGAAATAGAAGTAGACCAGATTGTTCCACTT
Source organism: Bacillota bacterium (assembly GCA_023418755.1). Lineage (GTDB taxonomy): Bacteria > Bacillota > Bacilli > Paenibacillales > Paenibacillaceae > Cohnella. The sequence goes on from JAEZZE010000461.1 coordinate 10,063, forward strand.
AAAGGCATACCGGGACAAAACGAAAGCCGCCATCGAAGCGATAATAATGAGCAACAGGGTAGACACGGAGGTAATGAACAAGCTATTAAACAGAGCATTGCCCATATTCGCCTTGGTCATCGCCGCCGCATAATTATCAAACTTCAGCACGGACGGGAGCCGGAACATTTTTTCGTAAAAGATATCCTCGTTTCTTTTGACGGAAGAGATCAGCACGAAAATCAGCGGAACAAGTGTGATTATGGACCAGACGATCGCAAAAGCATACAGCGAGACGGATTGCATTCGTTTTCTAGCTATCATTTTCGACTCATCGCCTTATTTAATAGGATGCTGCCCAGCAGGGAGAGAACGAGGATCGCCACCCCGATGCTATTGCTGACCCCGAAATTGTTATATCGGAAACCTTCGTAATACAGAAGCGTCGCGGGAACGTCGGAGGCGTTGTTCGGTCCTCCCTGAGTCATGACATAGATGATATCGAATACTCTCAACGACCCCGTTATGGCAAGTACACTGAATATTTTGAAAGATTCGTTCAGCATGGGGATCGTCACGTATCTCATCTTCTTCCAGCCTATGGCTCCGTCCATTTCGGCCGCTTGGTTAATCTCTTCCGAAATATTCACCAGTCCTGCGGAAAAGATCATCATGTTGAAACCTGCCCAAATCCACTCATTCACGAAAACTACGCTGAAGATCGCCAAAGTCGAATCGCCCAGCCAGTTTTTCGCCCATGCGTGCAAGCCCATATTTTCGAGCAGCAGGTTGACTAATCCGCCGTTCGGGTACAAAATAAATCCCCACATTAATCCAACGGCCGTCAAAGGCAGAACGACGGGAATAAAAAAGGCCGTTTTAAAAAATCTCCTCATTCGGATCTTGCTTGTTATAACCAAGGCGAGCGCAAAGGAGAGCGGCATGAGAATCACGAAGCTCCCGACGATGAACCAGAAAGAGTTCAACAACGATTTCCAGAACACCTTGTTGCCGATCATCTCGACGTAATTGTCCCAGCCGATATACCGCATCGGCGATTTCATTACGCCGTTCCATTCGAAAAAGGACATATAAACCGTTTGCACGATCGGATTAATCAAGAAAATCGTGTATAGCGCGATTGCCGGAAGTAAAAAGAGCGTCGGCGTGAGATAGAACTTTATTCTGTTCATAGGCTTTTCCCTCTAATCCGCTTTGGCGTTCGAGGGGCGAAGCCGAAATCCCTCCGCCCCTGCCACTGCCATAGCCGGTTACTTGCTGCGTTTCTGAATCTCGTCGGCGACATCTTTAGCGGCGGCCTCGGGCTTGGAGCCCGCGATCATGCCCTGAAGCGCGTTACGCAGCTTGTCTTCCACTTGCGGCAACGGATCATAGGTCGTCACATCGGTGTAGAAAGACTCGGCTTGCGCGATCAACCCGTTGAATTCCAAGGTTAACGGATCGATCTCCGACGACTCGTCCAGTTTTACCGGATAGACGCCGCCTTTGCCTTTATCGCGAGTTAAGCTGAACATTTCCTTCGAGGTCAGAAATTGCAGCAGCTTGATGGTCGCTTCGCGCTTTTCGCCTTCTAGCTCCTTGGAGATCGAAAGCCCGCTTGCCGCTCCGCCCATCCAATGATTCTGATTGGCGGCCGCATCGTCGTAATACGGGAAGCTGAAGATCCCGATTTTATCCTTGATCGAGGCTTGCGTTGCCCCCGGCAGATACCAGCTCCCGTCCATATGCATGGCCGTCTTCTCGTTCTCGAACAAGGCGATCTCCGCATTGTAATCCACGCCTACGGCATTAGCCCCGAATATTCCCTTATCGTTCATGTTTTTGATTTCGTTAAACACGTCCACGATTTCCGGATCCGCGTAGCTCGCTTTTCTGGAAGCCAGATCATCGATGATGGAAGGACCGAATTTCTTGTAGAGAAGATTCGTAAATACGTGAGCCCCTCTCCAAATATCCTTCTCCCCCAAAGCCATCGGAATGATGCCGGCTTCGTTCAACTTCTCCGATACTTGGTAGAACTCGCTTAACGTCTTCGGAACTTCTACTCCCGCGCTCTTGAATAATTCTTTGTTATAGAAGATGACGACGCCGTAGAATTCATTCGGAACCCCGTATACGCCCTCCATGTCCTTATACATCCAGTTATCCAGCAAGGGAAGGAAGTCATCCTTCCATTCCTTGTTGCTTTCCAGATCCTGAGAAAGATCGGCCACGATTCCGTTCTCCACATATTGCTTAAAGGCTTCGCCGCCGAAATTCGTGAACAATTCCGGTACATCGTCGGAAGCAAAAGAGACTTTCAATTTATTGTTGTAAGCGGACTCGTCGCTAATAAAATCCTGCTCGACGACAATATTCGGATTTTGCTTCATAAATTCGTCAACCCGTTCACGAACGACTTCCCAGTAAGGGCCGTCGATTGCGCGGGCCATAAAACGAATTTTGATTTTCTCCCCGTCGCTTTGGGTTTCGCCGCCATCGTTCGACGAACACGCGGATAACAATAAGGAGAGTACGAGGATGGATGCGACTAGACTGACCGACCACCGTTTGGATTTCAACACGATCCCTCTCTTTCGATTTTTCTCTTGATGTCTGGCTTACAATGGAATCGTATCATTGTGTCGGATAAGGCGTTAGAGGGGAGATCTTAGTTTTTTGGGACAATCTTCAGATGATCTTATTCGGTTTTCTCCCGGTACTCATTCGGGCTCATGCCGGTTTCCATTTTGAAGATGCGGGAAAAGTAGGACTGATCGGCATATCCGATTTCGTCGCAAATTTGGTAGATTCTGAGCGTGGTATCGCTTAACAGCCGTTTGGCTTCCCCGATTCTCGCGTCCAATAAATGTTGGGTAAACGTTTTTCCGGTATTGGACTTAAACAATTGGCTTAAATAATTCGGATTCGTATCCAACCTCTCGGCTAGATCCGTGAGCGACAACTCTTGCGCGTATTCCGTGCGGATTATTTCCAGCGCCTTTCGAATCAATCGACTGTATGCGTAGCCGGATTGAGGCTTAGGCTCATCCGGCTCGAACCATAAATTCAACTGCCTCAGACTGGCTTGATACAGCTCCGTCACCTCCGACAATTGCTCGGATTCCCCTCCGATTCCGACCTTTAGGGCGACTTTCAATGTCGCCTGTACTTGAGTGACGAGCTGATTAATCCGTTCGGTTCCGTCCTTGCTCAACTGGTCGGAAGACGACAGAACAATCGCCGTGACATGATGCTTATCGACAATCGCAAAGACGGCGCCGTACTCGCTCAAGCTTTCCTCCAGCAAGTTTTTTATCGAAAATAGCAACAACTTGGCGTTCCAGTCCGGACTCGGATCGGGTTTTACGGAAAACAGATGCGCATGAACGAATGTCGGGAATAAGACTTGATCGTAATGCGGAATCGGCTGCTCGTGCAGCAAATCGGCAATCCTTTTCTCCATCGCGCTTCGATTGCGAAGGTTATGGATTTGCCGCTCTTCCTTCCGTTCCGATATTTTCCGTTCGGCTTTTCGCATGACTTCGGTTAGCTTCTCGGGCGTCACCGGTTTGACCAAATATTCGAAAGCCCCTTTTTGCAAAGCTTCAACCGCGTATTCGAATTCCGCGTACCCCGTTAACATAATCGATACTTGATCGGACTTGAGCTGCGTCATTTCGTTCAAGACCTTCAGCCCGTCCATTCCGGGCATTCGAATATCCATGACTACGACATCAAAAGGTTTGCCGGACTTATAAATCTGCAGCGCTTCTTCCCCATCCTCCGCCGTTACGACAGCATAAGACGGATGTATCGCTTCCAACATCTGCTTGAGATAAGAACGTACGAGCCATTCGTCGTCGACAACCAAAATATGCATATTTCCCCCTCCGATTCTGCCTTACAAGATGAGAGCGATACGAATTTCTACATGGAGTCCTCCGAGCGCGCTCCGCCCCATGGTTAAGGATTGATGATCCCCGTATTGATGGAATAGTCTGGATCTTAAATTGCTGATCCCGATCCCGGTATGCAAGTCGAGCTTATCTTTGGCTTGGTTGTGCATGATATCGTAGATTTCTTGATCGCTTAATCCGATTCCGTTGTCATCGATCTCGAATACCATGAATTGGCCTTGCTTCGATATGACGACCTTGATGATCCAAATCTTCGATTTCATCGGCTCCAAGCCGTGAGCGATCGCATTTTCAATCAAAGGCTGCAGCAGCAGCTTCATGACTTTATGTTCGAGCAGATCGGGATCTACGCTCATCTCGATCCGAAGCTTGGGACCGTATCTGATTTTCTGCAATTCCACGAACCTCTGCATCTGTTCGATATCTTCTTTTAGCGTCACCGACTCCATGCCGGGATGAATGCTGTAACGGAGCAATTCGCTCAACGTGAAAATCATATGCGCTACCTTGTCGTTTTTCTCCAACACGGACGTTACGTAGATCGCATTCAAAGTGTTGTACAGAAAATGAGGACGAAATTGGGCTTTTAACGCGACCAGAATCGCTTCCTTCTCGCTATTCTGTCTGTCGGCCAATTCCTGAACGGTTGTTTGAAGCCGCCTCAGCATATCATTGTAGCTCTCCATCAGAATCATCATATCTTTGTTCATCATCCCGCCTCGCTCGGGGATCGCGACGCCCGAATCCAGCTTCCCTAAACGCTTCGTGAGGATACGAAGCGGTCTCGTAATCGTGTGCGAAAAAAATACGGTTAACAAGATCGCGGCTCCGATACCGGCAATCATGAGGAGCAAGTTTATCCATTTGATTTTATTCAAATCCCTGTTCGCATCCGCTTCATCGACATAAGCGACGATCGTCCAGCCGCTGTACGGGGACACCGCGTGCACAACGTATTTGGAAACTTGATCAAGCGCTAGTTTATTCATGTGCTGCTTATGCGCCCGTATTTCCCGAATCAAGCTATCGTCCGCGACTTGACCGATTTTATCGAAATCGGTTGCATAAACGATCCTTTCGAATTGATCGATGATTTGCACCTTGCCCGATTCGCCCAAGTTGAAATCGTCCAAAAGCAGTTCCAGATTTCTAACGGGAAACACAAGCGCGATTTCGCCGATATATTGCAACGTGTTTAAGTTTTTGATATCCCTCAAATTCATGATAGCGTGCGTCGTCTTTCCCTGAGCCGTAACGTCCGTTCCAAACCAAAACGGACCGCCTTTCTTTTTGCCCGTATCGATTCCCAATCGGCTCTTCATCTCGTCTAACGTCCGCGGAAGCACAAGATTGCTTGGAGTCGTATACGTCTGCCCGTCCGTGCTCGTCACATGAAACAAATTTTGATCGGAAAACGATATGGCCTGCCCCTTTAAGAATCGCTCGATTTCATAAAAAGGAGGCTTGGCCGAGCTTTGCGCCGCAATTTGGGTCAGGTATTCCTGTAGCGTCGGGTGAAACATCATCGTAGTTACAATCTGGTCGTATTCTTTCATTCGCATGTCTATCTTGCCCTGGAGCTGAATAACCGAAGTCAACATATACTGCGTCGTTTTGTTATAGACCACTTGAGAGGAACTTCTAAAGGAAAAGTAGCCATAGAGCGAAACGACCGTCGCGATAATGAGACTGAACCCAACGATCTGCTGCAGCAAGAAGGAAGTTTTTCTCATAGGAGCTCCTTAGATGTGTCGAAAAGTTTCCGTTCTATCTTCTCACACTCCAATCTGCCCGTCCAACTAGAAATCCCCCGCCGCCTGGACGGCGCGGGGGATTTCCGCTGCTAGTTCATAAACTCTACCGCTTGCAGCAAACGTCGAAGAACGACGATCGCCTCGGCGCGGGTGGCCGGAGCTTCGGGAGCGAAAATGCCCGCCGCTTTGCCTTGCATAATGCCGGCGCGGACGAGATCGTCCACGGAAGAACGCGCCCATTCCGGAACCGGCCGGCGGTCGGCGTCGAAGCTTGCGGCGGCTCCCGATTCGGACGACGGCTTGATCACGCTTTGGGTCCCTTCGCGAGCCAGCTTCATCGCTTTGGCGAACATGACCGCCATCTCCGCGCGCGTCACTTCCTTGTCCGGGCGGAAGCTTCCGCCCGCGTAGCCTTCGACGAGGCCGAAGCCGGCAGCCGCATTGACGTAAGGCGCATGCCAGGCGGACGGCGCGATGTCGGCGAATCGGTTCGTTAGGCCGGTGTCAGCCGCAAGGCCAAGCGCCCGGACGATCAACGTCGCCAGCTCGGCGCGGCTGATGCCGCGATCCGGCGCGAACTTGCTTGCGGAGATTCCGCTCGCAAGCCGCTTGTTCGCCACCAGTTCGATGTCCTTCCGCGCCCAGTGCCGGGCGATGTCCGCGAACGTCGCGTCGGATACGGCGACCGCGTATAGGCTGTTCGTGACGCTCTTCACCGTCGCCGCCGTTCGTCCGTCAACCGCGGAGAACACGGTCGGAACCGGGCGGAACGATCCGCTCGCCGGATCGTAAACGACGACGGAGGCACGGTCGACGTCCAAACCGCCTTCGACCGCGAACGTTCGGGTCAGGAAGCGTCCGCCGAATCGATGGATCGGGATCGATCGGCCTTCGGATTCGAACGTCATTTCGAAGCGGACCGGCGTTCCCGCGATGCGGAACCGACTTGCTTCCGCTTTGACTCGCAATTCGGCCACTTCCGATGCCGAAGCCTTCAAGAGCTTGATCGTCAGCTTGCCGTCCGTCGAACCGGAGATGGAGTAGCCGGCCGCTGCCAGAACGTCAAGAATGTCGGTTGGCAGCGAGAAGCTCAGTTCGCCATACTTCAATACGATGACCCCGTTCGGCATAGACGCCGCTGCCTCCCGCAGAACCGCCGCTGACAATTCCCCGGTTCCTCCCGACGGCTCGACCGACCCGGCTTCTCCTCCGGACGCTTCCGCCAATTCAAGCGCGATCGTTTGCTTGCCCTCGGCCAGAGCCGCCCGAAGCGGTTCGTCGAGATTCGCGGCGGTGCCTTCCGCGGTTCCACCCGATCCGCTCTTCGAATCGGAACCGTTTCCGTTCCCCGAGCCGGAGCCGCCTCCGCCCGTTCCTTCCGATCCGTTCCCGCCCGTTCCGCCGGAATCCCCGCCGCCCGGAGGCCGCGATGCCGCCCGCAGCACGAACGCCGATCCCATCGCGTTAAAGACGGGGCCCAGCTTCGGATTGCGAACGATTACGTTGTCCAGCTCCACAGAGCCGGTGACGCTGCCGTTGACGTGAATGCCCCAGGTGCCCGCTCCGTCGATCACGTAATTCTGAATGCGGACACGGCGCGGCGAATCGGCGATCGGATGCGGGCCGTTTATATACAGCCCCTGGTAAGTGCTGTCTGCCGCGACATTGTCCCGAATGAGGATGTCCGCGTCGATCGGCTTGTCTCCGGTGAAAATCCAGATCGCGCCGAAGTCCTGTCCCCAATTCGGCTCGCGTCCGCCCGTCCGGACGAGCGTATTGCGCTCGACGACCGTCGTGCCGTCGAACGCGACCGGATTAAATCTCGTCGAGATCGCGATACCGGCACCGAAGCCGACCGTATCCGCCAATACGTTGTCCTGCACCTTGTTGCCTCGGCCGCCGAAGATCGCCACGTTGTCGGCGAGCCATGGCAGCTGAATCGTATTGAAACGGATCGTGTTGTTGCTGGTTCGATAATCGTCGTCCGGCGCTGCAGGAGGCGCATCATCCGGTCTCTGCGACCAGAGCGCGATGCTGTCGTCGCCCGAATTGCGGATGTGCGTCTGCTCGATCATCGTATTACGGGTGCCCGAGGTCAGGTTGATGCCGTCCGCATAAGTGTTGCGTATTCGTACGTTACCGATGTACAGACCGTCCGTCACGACGCCTTCGTCGCTGCGCATCGACCAGATGCCGGCTTTGGCATGCTCGATCCACACGTTCTGAATGACCGATCCGATACCGAACGTGCCGTCGAATCCGGCTTCCCGCTCCTCGTCGCGCCGGGACGTCACGTCCACGTCCAGCAGCAGGTCGTACACGCGAATGTTGCTGCCTTCGGCCATAAAGCCTGCGCCCTGCAGCGTCGTGTGCCACATGCCCGCGCCGCGGATCGTGACGTTGTCGACGTACAGCGGGCCTTGTCGCAGCTGGAACGTTCCTGCGGGAATCCACAAGCCCTTGCCCTGCGCCTTCGCCGCGGCAATCGCGTCGCGGAAGGCGTTCCAGTCGTCGCCCGCATCGTCCGCGACCGCGCCGAAATCCGTTACGTTCAAGTACCCGTCGGGCTTCGGATAGGCATCGGGCGCTTGCTCCAGCTCCACCAGGTCGACGATCACATACTCCGCCTGATCATCTGCATCCTTCTGCAAGCGAACCGTCGCTCCCTCGGGAATCGGATCGGTCAGCATCCGCGATTCGTCGTAAAACCGGTGCGCGTCCCCGTCCGCCGGATCGTTCGTCCACGGATACGCCCCGTACACCCAGCTATGCTCGCTCGACAGGGCGAGCTTGCCGCGCTTGACGCCGTCCACGTACAGCGTCAGCGTCTCCTCGATTCCGCCGCCCTCCTGAGCGTCGGGGATGATGTAACGAACAACGAGAGAGTTGGCCGGTTTAACCGCCGTAAACTCCACATACTGACCCTCCGCATCCAGACGGACGGCCTGCCTTCCGGATGCTTCCGAGGCGAATGTCTTAAACGTGCGGTCCGGCTCCAGCAAAGTGCCGTTCGTTCGGCCATGCTCCGCCTCGTACGTCGTAAACGGTAATGTAGCGCCGCGATAGCTCGGCTTGACCGTTCCCCGCACGGTAATCGCGTCGATGTCCACCGCCGAAGACGCCGGGACCGCTTCATCGGATCGCAAAGTCACCGTATTCATGCCTGCACGAAGAGGCAGCGTGACGACGGTCTCGGACCAGCCGCCTCCCGAAGCCGGGAACGAAAATCCATTCGCCTGCTCCAGTCCGTTAATGTCCAGCCCAAGCTGTTTCGGGCTTCCGGAGCCGTTGCGATAGCGAACAACGGTCTCGTAATCGCCGGCTTCATCCGCATACACCGAGAACAGCAAGGCCGCATTTTCGCCGCCGAATCCCGTTGCATAGCTGCCCCCGGACACAACGCCGCCCGTCATGAACGCTTGCTCCGCTTCATACCGCGCATCTACCGGCACCGGCTCCAGCCGCCAATGCGCTTCGGCTGCGGACGGAAGCGCCGCCTGCGACACCGCTTCTCCGGCCGAGGAGCGCACCAGGTATTCGCCGGAAGCCGCCGCAGCGTTGCGAAGCACCCGATATCCTGCATAGTCGTCGATCTTCCATTGGGACGCCAGTCCGGCTCCGTCGAAGACCGCCGAAGCTTTCCCGTCGCCGCCGACGGCAAGCATCCTGCCGCTCGCCGGATTGACGAGCCGCTTTCGGCCGTTATAGTCGTAAGGCAGCCAGCGGGAGGCCGGATCGTTCGCCGCCGAAGGCGTCTCCAGCGCGACGGCTCCTCCCCGCGCAACCAGCACCTTGCCGGAAGCCGCGTCTGCGATGCGCACTTCATTCGTCTCAGCAAGCGCCGGAGTCACCCCGTTCGCGGGGCCGTTGTCCCAAGGAACGTTAACCGCTTCGGCCGGAGCTTCCTCGAACAGCCACTGAACGCCTCGGCTCTCCACCGACCTTAATTCGAATTGCGCGTAGCCCTGAGCATCTTCCGTATGCATGTAGCCATCCTCGTACCCGCTGGCCTCGCTGCGAAGCAGATAAATTCCGGTTTCCGGTCCTCTCTCGATCGCCCAGCGAGCTTTCCCGCTCGGCGGCGCGCTCTCCGTCTCCAAGTAACTCCGTCCGCCCGCGATGGAGATCCCGTTGCCGGTCGCCCGATTTTCGATCCGCACCGCGCCGTCCGCCTCGATCAGCTTCCAATGCGATGCGGCGTTATTTTCCGCCGGGGTTCCGTACAGTACGGCCCGATTGCCGTTCTCGTATAAATACTGGCCTGAAGCGCGGTTTTTGATCCGAATGTAACCGTCAGGAAGCTCTACAGGTGCAGGAGGCGCCGACTCCACGATCCACTGCGCGCTGCCCCAATCCTGCGGAATGTCGCTCGCCTGCGCATATCCCGTGCCGTCCTCGACGTGAATGACCGCCGTGCCGCTCCACTGGTTGCCGAACGTCTTGATGGAAGAGCCGGAACCGCCAACCTCGTAAACGGCCCACTGCACGCTGCCCCATGTCGGATCAAGCGCCAGGCTTTCCAGCGGAGTCAGATGCCAATCCGGCACGCTCCGGGAAATATGTTCGTTGGAGATAAAGCGCCCCGTCGCGCGATTGACGATGCGCACGCCTTCCGAACCTTGCTGGAACGACCAATGGGACGTTTCGTCCGAAGGGTCCGGCTGTCCGTAAGCGACCTTCCCGTCGCTGTCCTCGTACAGGTACGTTCCGCGATAGCTGTTTTTCAGCCGGACGTACTCGGAAGCCGACTCCGTCACCGGGTGGAACTCCCATTTCGGACTGCCCCAATCCTTGGGCACGACGCCGTACTGCGCATGCTTCAGCTTGTTCTCGACGTTGACGTAGCTGCCGGAAACTTCTCCCGCACGGCTGATCAGCTTGTAGCCCTGGTACGTCTCGATCGTCCAGTCCCCGGCCGTAGAGTCCGGCGCCAGCTCAACCGCTTTGAGCGCATCTCGCGCGCCGCTCACGCCTTCCAAGCTGACGTAATGGCCGGTCGCCCGGTTTTTGATCCGCTGCACGCCGTCCGCTTCCTCGATCTGCCAATGCGCCCGCTGGTCGGCAGCGTTCGCGTTGCCGTATTTCACGATCCCGTTATCCTCGTACAAATAAAGCTGCAGCCAGTTGTTCTTGATCCGGATATACGGATTAATCGGCCCCGTCGGCGGAGCAGGGTCCTCCAACTTCCACTGCGCGCTGCCCCAGGTCGCTTGCGCCCAGTTGTTGCCCTGCGCGTAGCCGTCCTGATTTTGCACGTTGATGAAGCTGCCGGCATTCGTCAGGCTGCGCAGCGTGACGAAGCCGTCGACTTCGCCGCCTCCCTCGTTTCTGGCCTGTTCCATAAGCCAGACCGAATCGGGGCCGCTCCCGGCGTTAACCGCCAATGGCGTCGCGCCTAGATGGTCAACGCTAGTCACGTAATTACCCGAAGCCACATTTCGTAAGCGCTTACCGCTGGCGCTGTCCTCAACGATCCACTGAGAGCTTATATCCTCGTAATTAGGCTCGCCGTATTTGGCCTGTCCGTCTTCCTCGTATAGATACGCGCCCGTCCATTGGTTTCGGAGGCGCTTCGGAGCCGAGTCGGACGCCGACTCCAGCTTCCATACGGCGCTGCCCCAAGATTTCTGCGCCCAATCGTTGACGCGAACGACGCCGTCCGGCCCGCCGCCCGTTCCTTGGATGTTGATGATCCAGCCTACATCCCGAGAACTGACGATATTGACCGTTCCGTTGCCGGCATCCTCCAGCTTCCACTGGTCCGACGTCCAGCCGCTCCCGATCTCGGAGATGCCGATCGGATGCGTAATCGTCTCCGCCGTCACGTCCTGGGAGTGCAAGTAGTGCCCGCTCGCCCGGTTGCGCAGCCGCGTGTAGCCGACCCCGTCCTCGACGAACCAATGCGAAGCCGGATCGTTCAGGGCCGGGCGACCGTATTTGACCTCGCCGTCCTGCTCGTACAGATACGAGCCGTCCCACGGATTCGCGATTCTAACCGGCGCCTCTTCCTCCGCGGGCTCGAACGTCCATACGGCGCTGCCCCACGACTTTTGCGCCCAATTGTTCGCTTGCGCGAAGCCGTCCTGAATCTGGAAGTTGACGATCCAGGCCGAGTTGCGCGAGCTCACGATATTGTACCCGCCCGGATTGTCCGGCGCCGCGGCAATCTCCCACGTATCCGACGTCCAGCCCGCAGGAATGTCCGAGCTCTCCAGCGCGTTCGTGATATTCTGCTCGGTGACGCTCTGCGAATGCAAGTAATGCCCGGTCGCCCGGTTGCGCAGCCGCTTGTAGCCGATCTCGTCCTCGACTTTCCATTGAGAGGCCGGATCGTTTACCTGCGTGAAGCCGTATTTCACTTTTCCGTCCGACGCTTCGTACAAGTAGTAGCCTTGCCAAACGTTTTTGATTCGGACGTACTCCGCGGCCTCCGGCCCCCCGGAACCGCCTTCCGCATGGGCGGAAAGCGGCGGGATCGCCAGAAGCAGCGCCAGAATCGCGATCATGAACCTTTGCAGCCCTTTCATGCTTCCTTCCTCCTTGTATCGTATCTATTGAAGCCATTTACGAGCCTATGCTAGATTGAACCCATGAAAAGGAGTTCCGTTGCATTCCGAAACTGGTCAATCTCTTACGAAATCAACTCCGGACGGTCCGAATGGCCGTCTGGGCTTGGCCTTCCTCAACTCGCACCGAAAGAGATGGCTTTGCCGACGGGCGATGGCGGGTAGCGCTTTAGCGGTCTACGAGACCGCTATTTCGCCCTACTCGCGCGATGGCGGCACTTTAGCGGTCTACGAGACCGCTATTCCGCCCTATTCGTGCGATGGCGGCACTTTAGCGGTCTGCGGGACCGCTATTTCGCCATATTCGCGCGATAGCGGCACTTTAGCGGTCTACGGGACCGCTATTTCGCCACATTCGCGCGATGGCGGCACTTTAGCGGTCTGCGGGACCGCTATTTCGCCATAATCGCGCGATGGCGGGTAGCGGTCTACGGGACCGCTATTCCGCTTAGCGGTCTACGAGACCGCTATTTCGCTGCTCCGGTCGACTTCCTTCATCGCCCGCCGATCACCCCTTCGTCGCGCCGTCGGCGAGGCCGGAAATCAAATACCGCTGCAGCAGCAGGAACACCGTCGCGATCGGCAGCGCGATCAGAATCGTGCCCGCGGCGAAAATCGTAAAGTTGTTCGCGAACTTGTCGTTGATGAAGTTGTACAAGCCCAGCGCCAGCGTGAACTTCTCCGGGCTGCGGATGATGATGCGCGGCGTCAGGAAGTCGAAGAACGGCGCCATGAACGTAAACAAAGCCACGACCGCGACGATCGGCTTCGCCAGCGGAATCAGGATTCGGAAGAAAATCGTCAAATATCCCGCGCCGTCCATCTTGGCCGACTCGTCCAAATCCCGCGGGATCGTGTCCAAGTACCCTTTTACGAGAAACACGTTCATCGGCAAGCCCCCGAACACGTAGATCAGAATGAGCCCGGTAAACGTGTCCAGCAGATTAACCGTGTTCAGCAGCAAATAGATCGCCACCATCCCCATCAGCACCGGAAACATCTGCAGCAGCAGGAACGCGTAGATGCTGTTTTTGCGCCCGACGAACCGGAACCTGGAGAACGCGTACGCCAGGATGGACACGAGGCAGACGGACGCGATGCCGTTGGCGAACGCGACGATCAGCGTGTTTTTGTACCAGAGCGCATAGTCGCTTCTCGGGTTGGCGAACAGCCAGCGGTAATGCTCCAGCGACCAGTTGTCGGGAATGAGCTTCAGCGCGAACAGGCTCGTGCCCGGATTCAGGGACATGCTGAACGCCCAGACGAGCGGATACAAAATGACGGCGAATAGGATGAGGACGACGACGTAAATGCCCGACACTTCGAGAGCGGATTTCATGGAACCTTTCATTTAATACATGTCCTCCTCTCGGAAAGACCGGGTTCTGCGGAATTGATAGAAGGCGAACGCCGCGACGACGATGCCCATGATGATCGAGATGGCCGCCGCCATCTTGTAGTTGTTCTCGTTGAACGTCAGGCTGTACACCCAGGAGATGAGAATGTCCGTCGCTCCCGAGTTCTGGCCCGATACCGGCGGACCGCCCTTGTTGAACAGATAGATCAAGTTGAAATTGTTGAAGTTCTGCGAATACTGCATGATCAGCAGCGGAGCGGTGGCGTATAGCACGTGCGGCATCGTAATGAAACGGAATTTCTTCCACCGGCTGCCTCCGTCCACGTCCGCGGCCTCGTACCAATCCTTCGAGATGCTTTGCAGCACCCCGGTAATGAGCGTGAACACGTAAGGGAACCCGAGCCACACCTGAATGGCGATAATCGCGATCCTCGCCCACAGCGGATCGGACAGCCACGGAATCATGACGCCGAAATGGGAGAAAATGTCCCGGTTGATCGCCCCGAAATTGTCGTTGAACATCGCCGCGAACACGAGAACCGTCATGAACGAAGGAACCGCCCAGGGCAGAATGAACACGGTTCGGATCAGCTTTTTGAATCGGACCCGGCTGTCGTTGACCATCACCGCGAGGAAAAAGGCGAGCGTGATCTGCAGCGTCGTGGCGACCAGCGTCCAGACGACCGTCCAGGCGAGAACGGACAGCAGGCTCTTGCTCCACACCGCCTCGGTGAACAGCGCCTTGAAGTTGGCGAAGCCGACCCAGTCGAGCAGATGCGCGGGCGGCGAATTGTACAGGTTGTAGTTCGTAAACGCGAGCGAAATCATGAACAGCAGCGGAAAAATGACGATCAGCGCCATCATGATGAAATTCGGAATCACGACGAAATACGGGAAGCCGTGCTCCCAACTGTCGTGAAAGGCTTGCCGGACGGAGGGCGTGCGAATGCCCTCTTGCCGCTTCTTCGCGTCCCGGTAGGCGTCGTTCAAATTGAGAGCGTACAGCCCCAGCAAAATAACCGTCAGGATGACGGAGAGAATGCCCTGTACGAGCAGCGCGCGCGAATCGTCCGTCTCCGGGTCGTCGCCGAGGCCGATCAATCCGACGATGCCGTTAGAAAGCGGAATCGTTAGCGTATACATCAGGCTCAAGCCGAAGATAAGCAGCAGCGTCCCCTTGATCCAGCGCCGGTTGTACAGCTGTCCCAATCCGGGAACGACGGACAGCAGCGCGGCCAAGACCGGATTCGGCCGGCCATGGGGGAGTCGCTGTTCGCCGATAACGTTCTTGATGTCCATATGTGATCTTCACCTTCCTGGTCCGCGAGGTGCTAGCCCGCCGCCTTCGGCGCTCTCCGAGCGGCGGGCGCGATAAGGAAAGGGGCCCTCCGCGAGCCCCTTTCCGGTTGCCTGCGGCGGTTTCGTCCTTATTTCGCGCCGGCCATTTTCATCTTGTCGTTGATCAGCTGTACCGCGTCGTCGAGCGACGCTTGCACGTCCTTGCCGTCCGTAATGAACTTCAGAGCGTTCGCCATCGGGTCCCACACGTGGTCGAGCTCGGGAACGGTCGGGAACGGCTGGCCGTACTGGATCTGTCCGGAGAAGCCGGATACGAGCGGATCTTCGGTCAGCACCGGGTTGTTCAGCACGCTCTTGACCGGAGGCACTTCCCCCGTCTGCTTGAAATAGTCCAGAGCGTTCTCTTCGTTCGTCAGGAAAGCCGCGAAGTCAGTCGCCCACTCCGGATGCTTGGAGAACTTGGACAGCATCCAACCCTTCACCCCGATGAAGGAGGTCGGATGGGAGCCGTCTTCCAGCGTCGGAATCGGCGCAACCGCCAGATCGTCGCCGAGCGCTTTCTTGTAGTCGGTAATCGCCCACGGTCCGTTGATGACCGTCGCGACTTTGCCCTGCGTGAACAGGCCGCCGACGATGTCGCCGTTGATGCCCTTCGGGAGGTAGCCGTTGTTGAACCAGCTTTGGATCAGGCTGCCGCCTTTTACGGTGCCTTCCTTGTTGAGGCCGATATCGTTGATATCGAAGATGCCGTCGTTGTCCTTGAAAATGTAACCGCCGCTCCCGCCAAGGAAGCCCCAGGCGAAGTAAAAGTTGGCCGCTTCGAACAGGAAGCCGTACTCCTGCTTCTTCGCGTCGGTCTTCTCCTTCATGAGCGTCTCCAGCTCCGCGATCGTAGCCGGAGGCTGCGGAACGAGCTTCTTGTTGTAGAACATCGCGTACGTCTCGGTGACGAGCGGAAGTCCGTACAGCACGCCGTCCTGGCTGAGCGCCTGCAGCGATTCCGGCGTGTAGGCATCCTTGATCGCGTCCGACGCTTTAACCTCTTGCACGAGCCCTTTCACGACCAGGCTGCCGATTCCCGGTTGATAGAACAGATCCGGGCCTTTGCCCGCCGGGCCGTCCAGCGCCAGCACGTCCGGCTGGTCGTTCATCGCCACCGGCTTGATGTTGATCTTGATGCCGGTCTGCTCCGTGTACTTCCGCGCGATCTCTTCGATGACGGCCAGTTTGTCCGCGTTGTCGTCCGGCCAGATCGTCAGCTCGGCCGGCTTCTCCGGGCCCGATTCGGCGGAGGTCGCCGCGCTCGGGGATTCGGTAGAGGCGGACGGGGATGGGCTGGAAGCGGCGGGCGAGCCGCTTGCTTCGCCGTTGTCGTTCTTGCCTCCGCAAGCCGTCAGCGACAGCGCGGCCAGCATGGCGCAGAGCGTGAGCATCGTCTTTCGGTGTTGGAACATCGTAAATCTCCCTTCTCATGGTCAGCATTTGGATGGTCGTTCCGTGCCCGTCGGCGCGGTTCATGAGCCTAATTGTACGGTCCGGGCT